>CALLLZ010000283.1 GCA_938008005.1 uncultured Marinicella sp.
GCCCGCAATGTCAAAAATAAGTTGTATCATGGGCAAAAATTGTTAATTTGAAGTCCAAATAGCTGAGTCTTTCATTGTAAACTGCCTAATCGCAATGGGTTTTTATCCTACCATACCGAGTAGCTTGAATTAGTTATTGTATTTAGTTACTATCTTATATATGTACGTGTGTGTATTTGGAGTATGTGATGAAACCAATTGCTAAATGGATAGCAATCAATTTATTGGTGGCTGTTATATTTTCCATATGTTGTTACATCGCCGATAAATACATGGTCAGACCGACTTTGTCGGTTTCAATCTGGCCTGCTGCAGGTTTGGGTGTTGGTTTTATTTTGATTTGGGGAAAAAAAATTATTCCAGCCATAGTTTTGGCTGAAACCATTAACAGTGTGGTGTTGTACGAAATTCATAAAGATTTCGGTCTGAATCAAATGTCATTTTATAACGCTCTACTGTTATTAAATAATATCTTCAGGCCTCTATTTGCGGGGTTTCTGGTTCGGTATATGATTGGTACCCAACCTCGACTGATTCAAGTTAAAAACATAGTGCGTTTTTTTATTTTTGGCGCCATCATTCCATTTATTGTTTCGACGGCCTTTTTTGCAACATTGTTACTTGCTGCAGGCCATTACCACGTAGATGACTATTTGCTCAAAGGATTACTGTGGTATTTGGGTGATGTGATGAGTGTATTGATTTTCACGCCGGTGGTTTTGGCATTTTTAGCCCAACCGCGAGCCATGTGGAAACCCCGTATTATTACTGTTGCATCCCCCATTTTAATTGGTTTCTTTTTGGTTTCTTTGATGCTCAACTCCTTTAAAAACTATGAGGAAGATCGTATCAATGAAATCATTAAAGCACACCTTCATCATTTGGTAAGCCATACCGAAACCTTATCCTTTGATGAAGTTACTAGATTTTTGGAAGATGACAAAAGTGCGTTTAAATTCAATCGCTATAAGGTTGAAATTGACCACAATGTAAAGGGTGAATATGTTAATAAGTTTATCAATCAAGATGTTTTAACAACACGACTTGACAAGCATGTACATAGTGAGCTTTTTTCAATTGAAGATAAGCCATACAGAATTACAATGACACCAACTCCCAGATACTTTTCGGAAGAGTCACCCAGCAGTTTATGGTTAACATTATTTATAGCTTTGGCATTTACTGGTTTTGTTGGAATAGGGATGTTGGCCTTAACTGGCAGGCATGTTTTAACCGCCCGAGAAGTTGAAGATCGCACCTTACAACTGAATTTAATCAACAAAGAGTTACAGGACCGCAACTTAAATTACCAAAGAATCATTGAAAACCATCCAGTTATTTTTTGGAAAGTGAACTTGGCATTGGATCAAGTGACATTCGTTAGCAAAGAAGCCGAAGCCATATTGGGCTATTCTGTAGATCATTGGTTAAACAAATCACATTTTTTTTCCAAACGAATTCATCCAGATGACTTGAGTATAGTCAAAAATTTCATGCATCAAGACCATGATCATGAACAACATATTGAGATTGAATATCGCATTCGACATGCCAATGGTGATTACCGATGGTTTCGAGATGTGTTGTATTTTCCTGAGGACTTTGCTGATACCAACGATGTTATGGGAATGTTAATCGATATTACTGACAAAAAAAATGACGCTGAAAAAATTCATCATCTGGCTTTTCATGATTCCTTGACACAACTGCCCAACCGGCAAAAATTCCAGAATCAGCTGAATGAACTGATAAAAAGTGGCTTAGAAGAAAACAAATTTGGCGCGGTGTTATTTTTAGATATGGATCGTTTCAAAGTATTGAATGATGCTTTGGGTCATCATTTTGGTGATCAGTTGTTGTTGCTAATCGCAGAAAGATTAAGAAGGTATGCCGATGATTTCAATGTCATTGCACGTTTTGGTGGTGATGAATTTGTATTGGCCTCAGAATGTGAGTATGAAGATGCAAACGTAGCCGCCGTTCAAATAATCACCTTGGCTGAGCGCATCATTGCTGCATTGGCTGAACCTTACAACATTAACAACAGCCAACACATTTGTACGGTCAGTATGGGCATAACAATTTTCCCACATGAACATACAACGGTCAATGACATAACCAGACAAGCAGATGTGGCTATGTATCGGTCCAAAGAACAAGGTCGAAATCAAATCACCATGTACCATGCCAGCATGAAGAAAGAAAATGACAAGATGCTTTTTGTTGAACAGGTGTTGCGTGATGCGGTAAGTAATGACAGCTTTATACTTAAATATCAACCTATTGTTGACAGCAATAGGGAAGTGGTTTGTTTTGAGTCTTTGATTCGAATTTTTAGTAACCAACAAACTTTATTTCCAGATGAGTTTATTTCAGTGGCTGAAGACACTGATTTGATTCAACCGGTTGGTCGCTGGGTGATTTCTAATGCTTGTTTGAAAATTATGGACAGCCAACACAATATTTCGGTCAATGTCAGCTCTAAACAATTTCACCAACAAGGCTTTATCATGTACATTGATCAAATCATGAAGCATTTCAATATTGCAGCAAGGCAGTTAACGATAGAGCTAACGGAAGGCGTCGCGGTGGGTAATTTGAATGAGATTAAATACAAATTTCAGCGATTGAAAGATATGGGTGTGCTGATAGCGATTGATGATTTTGGGACAGGGTATTCTTCATTAGAGTATTTACGACAGTTGCCTATAGATTATTTAAAAATTGACAAAAGTTTTGTGATTGATTTGCTGGATGGCAACAGTTCTCAATTGATCATTGAAACGATTATTTCAATGGCTCAGCATTTGAATTTAAAGACGGTGGCTGAAGGGGTTGAAACGGAAGCACAATTTGAGATTTTGAAGTCAATTGGCTGCGATTTTTTCCAAGGTTATTTATTTGGCAAACCTGGTGATTTAATGACCATTGAATGACAGACAGAAGAAGTTTGAATAATTCAAGATCCCACTTAACTAAAAGAGGCCTTGGCTCGCTTAAAGCGTCTACTTTTAATTTTTAAATCTTTTTTTTCAATTACATAGAATTAAGCAAAGGTCTCTAAAATAAAAACAAATTTTAATTAACTTGATAACTACTGACTGTCTCCATAAGATAAGCTTCCTGTAATAAACACATGATGATTTGCTCAACCAACCTCAACAACAAGCTGTTAAATTAACTGATAAGCCTTTACTGGTATTGGCAGGTGCTGGCTGTGGTAAAACGCGAGTTATTACTGAAAAAATGGCCTATTTAGTACACCAAGGCATTTGTCGACCTGAAAGTATTTATGCCATTACCTTCACCAACAAGGCTGCCAAAGAAATGCAGGCACGTGCAATTAAATTGGTTAACGGCGGTGAAGTCTTGAATGTTTCAACTTTTCATGCGTTGGGTTTGCGTATCTTACAACAAGAAATTAAACACACAGCCTATGAACGTGGTTTCAGTATTTTAGATACTTCAGAGTGTCAAAAAGTCCTACAAGAACTGTTGCCTAAAGGTTTAAAAAAAGAAATCAGTAATCAACTTCAATGGCAATTGTCGGGGTGGAAAAATGCCGCACTGCGACCAGAAGAGGTTAATTCAACGGTACCAATGGCGGTTGAAATATATCAAAGCTATCTGGATTATATGGTCAGTATTAATGCCATGGATTTTGATGATTTGATTTTACAAGCCTTGTGGTTGTTGAATAAGCAGCCCGAAGTGTTGAACAGATGGCAGTCACAAATTGGTTACTTGATGGTTGATGAATACCAAGATACCAATGCCAGTCAGTATTTATTGTTGAAAAAATTGATGGGAACAGGCTCACATTTAACCTGTGTGGGTGATGATGATCAATCGATTTATGGTTGGCGAGGTGCCCAGGCAGAAAATTTACAGTTGTTACAACATGATTTCCCGGATTTGGAAGTCATTAAGTTGGAACAAAACTACCGTTCCACCAGTACCATTTTGGATGCAGCTAATGCAGTTATTCAAAATAACCCTCACCCTTTTGAAAAAAAGATATGGAGTGATTTGGGTCAAGGTGATGCCATTCAAATTTTGTCATATCCGAATGCTGAAACTGAAGCAGAGCAAGTGGTAGCTGATATCAGTTTTAATCAAAAAGTTAACAAGAAAAACTTCAATGATTTCGCTGTTTTATATCGCTCTAATCATCAAGCTAAATTATTAGAGCAGGCACTTAGGTTGAATAACTTACCGTATCAAATGTCTGGGGGGCGTTCATTCTTTGATTACAGTGAAATTAAAGATTTGATGGCTTATATCAGGTTGTTGGTAAACCCTAAAGATAATGCGGCTTTTTTGCGGGTGATTAATACACCCAAGCGAGGTATTGGTATGCAAACCGTTCAACAAGTTTCAGCTTTATCTAAACGTTTGAATAAAAGTTTCTTTGTTGCATGTTCTGATAACCAAGGATTGAGTCATTTATCAGAACATGCACAATCAAGAATCAAACCATTTGTTCACATGATTCAACAACATCAAACAATGAAAGAGTCGGCTGAGGTGGTGGTGACATCTTTGGTTAAACAATTAGATTATGTCAATTATGTCAATCATTCAGCCAATAACAAAGTTGCTAAAATCAATAAGGTTAAGTTAGTTCAAGACTTTCTCAAATGGATCAACGCACTGGGTAAGTCTCAACATTTGGCTATTGATGAATTACTGAATTACTTGTCCTTGCAAACAAGTCAGGATGATCAAACAAAAGAAGACGCAATTAAGATGATGACTTTACATGCGGCCAAAGGTCTTGAGTTTGAGCATGTGTATTTGGTTGGTGTAGAAGAAGGTATTTTGCCGCATGCCAATTCATTGGCAGATGTCGATCAAGAAGCCAGCGCAGTCGAAGAAGAGCGACGCTTGATGTATGTAGGTATGACACGGGCCATGCAACAGTTGAAAATTTCTTATGTGAAAAAACGCAAGAAGCGATTCCCAGAAGAAAAAGTGGTTTCAGCTGGTGGTCCCAGTCGGTTTTTAGATGAGATTCCACATGAGTTAAGCAATGGCCATCCCAGTGTTAAACGTTCAGCTGAAGACCAAAAGGTTAACAACAAAAAGAACTTTGCAGCCATCAAAGCTTTGTTAGGTGACTGAAAGACAACCAAAAAGCTCAGCCATCTAACATTTAGAAATGCAAAGTACAGAATTGATGTTAATTATTCAAGGCTGTTCAGCATGGAATCCCATTGTCCAAATAAAAATTGAGGTGGGCTCAATAAATTGACTTTTAAGTTGCCTTTACGACTGGCAAGGCATTGGTTACCAAATTCGCCGGATAAATTTTCATTGGTGAGGTTAATGCAAGGGTCATTGGAAGCCATATCTAACAGTGTGGAAGTGAGTTCAGCTGGTGAAATAATAGACGCTACCTGTTGCCTTAAAGTGCTTGCACAGCCATTGATCTTACTTTCACATACGACAAAATCTATGTTACTTGGTGCTACCAACAGCTCTTCTCGTTGCAGTAACCGCACTTGTTTGGCAGTTTCTTGGCGGTATATAGGGTGTACATAGGCCCAAAGCAGCATGGGTTTGATGATTTTTTGTTGTTCGCCATTGTAATTGTGGTAATTTTTTAACAGTAACTGGCTGTTACTGAGCAATTGATAAGGTTCATTGTTGATAGCCAGTAAGTAAAGGTTAATAATGTTTAAGTTTTTTAACTTGAGGTTTGCAGGATCCTTTTTGGCAATAATTTGCTCTCTATCTTGAGCTACCAAAGCTGCTATCAATTGTTGTTTATGGTTCACTTTTGGTTTGGTGGGTTGTGAGCCACAAGCGGTTAACAATAAAAAAATAATGCTGATTAAAAAGCAATGATGCATAGTAAACCCTCTATAATTCATAAAAAAACTGATTTTCATAGACAGCATAGCTGAAAAAATGAGTTTTTTTTTTGAAATTTGTAACAAATTAATAATTAGTTCGTCTTAAGGGTTGAAATGTAAACATTTAAACAGCATGAGTATTTGGTATCGCTTACAGGTCAGTCAAAACCAGCATGGATTGTATGCCTTGGCAAACAGGTTGTTAGGTAATCAATTAGAAGCTGAAGATGTGGTGCAAGACACTTTTGTTAAATTGTGGCAACACAAAGAAAATGGCGGTAAATATGAAAAAGCGTGGTTGTACAAAGTGACCAGAAACCAATGTTTAGACATCTTACGTAGGCGTAAACATGCTTACGAATATCAAATTGCTCAAGCAGTTGGTAGTGATGTCTCGCCTTCAGCCACTGAAGTGGTTTTAAATGATGAGTTATCTGGTGAAATTGGCAAAGCGATCAACCAATTAGAAGAGCCCTATCAATCTTTATTGGTGATGCGTGAGGTCAATGGGTTAAGCTATCAGGTGTTAGCGGACTCTTTGGATTTGAGTTTGTCACAAACAAAAGTGTATTTGCACAGAGCCAGAAAACAATTGAAAGAAAGTTTGGAAAAAACATATGCGTAAGCAAAGATTAGAAAAACAGGTCACTGAAGAATTGACCCATTACTTTGAACAAGCTCGGAAGGTTAAATGCCCGCCGAGTATGAAACAAAAGCTGTACCAGCAAATTGGCCTCAATAAAAAGAAAGAAGGCTTTAATTGGTTCAGACCGGCCTTGGCTTTTTCTTTTGTGGCAGTTTTTTCATTGGGTTTGGTTTGGCAAAACCACAACCAAATGCAACAAGACCAATTAGCCGCAGCTGAAAGAGATATGCAAATAGCGATGCATTACATGCAAAAAATAAGTGTTAAAACATTAGAGGATGCCAATACACATGGCATCAAACCCGCAATTATAGTACCCGTTTCTAAGTCAATGTCACAGATGTCGATGGCACAGATTTAGTGGAGTAAAAACATGAAAAAAATATTATTAATCAGTCTTCTTGTACTCACATCACAAGTGAAAGCAGAAGATGCGTTTCAAAAATTACAATCTATGATAGGGGTTGAACCTTCTGTTGAAGTTAACCTAGGAGCAGCCATGCTAGGTTTGCTCAGCGGTGTAACCAGTGAAGAAAAACAAATTTCTGATGTGATGAAAAACCTGACTGAAATTTCAGTGCGGGTATATGATTTGGATGATGGTGATTTCAAAGGAGATTTGAAAAAGATTAAGTCCTTCATCAGTTTTACGGCTGGCGAAATGAAATCCCTAGGTATGGAACAGCTTGCAGCCATTCGAGAGGATGATTCCACTGTTTATATCATGGCAGAAATGGTTGGTGATTCGATGCAAGGCCTCTCGGTGATATCATTGGATGATGATTCAGAACTGGTGTTCATTAAAATCGGCGGTCAAATCATGATGAAAGACTTGGCTGGTTTAATGGATCGTTTTGATGTGGACCTTAGCGATATAGATATTGATTGAATATGTTTATAGTGATCTTAAAAAAAACTAAAAGTAGTCTTTACAATCTGAATGCTTGACATTAAAATACGCCGTCACGTTTGATACAGAACATTGGAAACAGTTATGAGAAAAGATATTCATCCAGAATACAGAGAAGTGGTATTTCAAGACGCGAGTGCAGACTTTGCATTTTTGACTCGTTCTTGCATACATTCTAAAGAAACCATTAAGTGGGAAGATGGTAATGAGTATCCGTTGGTTAAAATCGAGATTTCGTCAAAATCGCACCCATATTACACTGGTCAACAAAAAGTTGCTGATACAGGTGGACGTGTAGATCGATTCAAACGCAGATACCAAAGAAAATAAAATTTTCTTACAAAACAAAATCAAACCCGACATCAGTTCGGGTTTTTTTGTGCTTGAATGTAGTAGAAGCGTGTTTTTACCCAGTGGCATAATAGCTAAACTGCTTTAATTCATCTGTATTAAAATGTTAAAATGAACGATTGTTTGAATCTATGCTTACGCCGTGGAAAACCGGTAGTAGGCTCATAATAAGAAAGACCCATTAATTGGAGAGTAGTCAATGAGTGAAGCCAAAACGAATCAAGATGTCGTAAAACTAATAACCCCAGAAGGAAAAACAGCTGAATTGCCAGTTATTCGTGCTGAAATGGGACCACCTACTTTTGACATAAAAACTTTGCATAAACAAACTGGTTACTTTACTTATGATTCGGGTTTTGCGGCAACTGGTGCTTGCAAAAGTGACATCACATTTATAGATGGTGGTAAAGGTATTCTTTTATACCGAGGCTACCCAATTGAGCAGTTGGCTGAAAACAGTAATTTCATGGAAGTGACTTATTTGCTGATGAACGGGGAATTACCCAATCAGCAACAATACCAGGAGTTTGATCAATTAATTACACGTCATACCATGGTGCATGAAAAAATCAGATCATTCATGAAAGGTTTTCAGTATGATGCGCATCCTATGGCGATGATGATGAGTGTGATTGGTTCATTTTCTGCCTTTTATCATGATGGTGTAAATGTTAATAACCCTGATGATCGCAGAATGGCAGCCATACGATTGATTGCGAAAATGCCTACTGTAGCTGCAGCTGTGTATAAAAATTATGTTGGTCAACCATTCATGTATCCAAAAAACAAGTTGGGTTTTACCGATAGATTACTGCATATGATGTATGGTGTGCCGGCTGAGCCATATGAAATTAATCCTGTAGCGGCTAAAGCATTGGATTTGTTGTTTATACTGCATGCTGATCATGAGCAGAATGCCAGTACTTCAACGGTGCGTTTGGTAGGTTCGACAGGCGCCAATCCATTTGCCTGTATCTCTGCAGGTATTGCTTCTTTATGGGGTCCTGCACACGGTGGAGCTAATGAAGCTGTATTGAAGATGTTAGATGAAATTGGTGATGTATCGCAAATAGATAAATATGTGGCCAAAGCCAAAGATAAAAACGATTCTTTCCGTCTGATGGGTTTTGGTCATCGTGTCTACAAAAACTTTGATCCAAGAGCCACTATTATTCGTAAAGCATGTCATGAAGTGTTGGAAGATTTAGGTATCCAAGATCCTCAATTAGAGTTGGCCATGAAACTGGAAGAAATCGCTTTAAAAGATGAATATTTTGTGGCTCGGAAGCTTTACCCTAACGTAGACTTTTATTCAGGCATTATTTACAAAGCTCTTGGAATTCCTGTGCAAATGTTTACCGTGATGTTTGCCATTGCTAGAACTGTTGGCTGGACTTCACAATGGCTAGAACAGTATGAAACCCCTGATACACGAATTGGTCGTCCTCGTCAGGTGTACGGTGGTGCCACCACTCGTGATTACGTTAATATCAAAAACCGTTAATCTTTTTGAACCAGAGTAAACTTACCCAACATTTAATTGATTTAGGTATTGGGTTGGTTGCTGATGAGTTAATGGCTCAATTGCCTGAGAATTTAACCCTGTCTTCAATAGATGGGGTTTTGTGTTTATACGATCAAGAAAATCCGCAAAGTAAGCTCAGTGTTGATTTTGTTAAAGGCGCATTGTTTCATCGCAGTCAACAACACCTGGGTGCTGAGAACTTAATCAAAGCATGTCAAATTAAAGCCCAAGAAAAAATCAGTTTGTTGGATGGGACATGTGGTTTAGGTACAGACAGTTTTTTACTGCATCAAGCAGGTTTCCAAGTATCTGCAGTTGAGAACAATATCATAACTTATGCCTTACTATTGGATGGTGTTTTACGTTATGAGCAACAGACAGGGGAAAGTTGTTTTGAATTAGTTTCGGGTAATGTGCTTAACAAACTGAATGACAAATATCATGATGTGGTTTATTTGGATCCAATGTTTCCAAGTAAAGTGAAAAGTGCTAAAAATAAAAAAAATATGCAATTATTTCAATCAATCCACGAAATGGAAATCGACAATGCCGCTGAGTTGTTAAACATGGCGTTATCTTCTTCGTGTAAACGAGTGGTAATCAAACGTCCAACAAAATCT
>CALLLZ010000284.1 GCA_938008005.1 uncultured Marinicella sp.
CGATGACTTTAACTTTCATTACAAGTAAAAAAAGGCACTCTGACAAAAAACAGAGGTTATCAACTGCTTGATAACACAACCAATGAGGGTATTATCAAAGTTTCTAAATGGCAATTACGTGCCTTATTCTTACATAATTCACAGACGCTATAAACTACATTTGAGTTTGAATATAAAAACACCAAACTCTATAAGCATAAAAGCCTGTAAAGCTATACTTCACAGGCTCAGGTTACTCATACAAGTATGTGAATTCATTTATTAGGAACTGACGTAATTAACATTCACCCCAAAAAAGGATAACGATAGTCTTTAGGTGGCACAAATGTTTCTTTGATGGTGCGAGGTGATAACCAACGATAGAGATTCAATGCACTACCAGCCTTGTCATTGGTACCTGAAGCGCGGCCGCCACCGAAAGGTTGCTGACCAACCACTGCGCCAGTTGGCTTATCATTGACATAGAAGTTACCAGCTGCATGGCGCAATCGATCGGCCATGTGGTTAATCATGAATCGATCTTGAGCAAATATCGCACCTGTTAATGCATATACAGAACCTTTATCACATAAATCCAAAGTGTCTTCAAAGTCTGCTTCTGCATATACATATACAGTCAACACTGGGCCGAATATTTCTTCAGCCATGGTTTTAAACTTGGGATTACTGGTAACAATGACAGTTGGCTCAACAAAATAGCCTTCCGATTTATCACAACCACCACCCACTATAATCTCCGCATCTGATGCCTCGGCAGCGAAATCAATATAAGATTTAATTTTATCAAATGAACGCTCATCAATCACTGCATTGATGAAGTTACCAAAATCACGGGTACTGCCCATTTTGAATGATTTAACATCAGCCACCAATTGTTCTTTGACCCCAGGCCAAATAGATGAAGGAATATAAGCTCTTGAAGCTGCTGAACATTTCTGCCCTTGGTATTCAAATGCACCGCGAGATAAGGCTGTGGCCACAGTAACAGCATCTGCTGACTCGTGAGCAAACACAAAATCTTTACCGCCGGTTTCACCCACCAATCGAGGGTATGAGTGATAACGACCTATGTTACCACCGACTTCGGCATAAATATGTTGAAAAGTAGGCGTTGAACCAGTGAAATGAACACCTGCCAACTCAGGACGAGGTAACAAGGCCCCACCAGCAACTGGGCCATCTGCCGCAACCATATTGATCACACCGTCAGGCAAACCAGCAGCTTTAAAGACTTGCATGATGACATATGCAGATAACATTTGCGTGCCTGAAGGCTTCCAAACCACAGTATTGCCTAACATCGCAGGAGTGGCTGGTAAATTGCCTGCAATAGCAGTGAAATTAAATGGCGAGATAGCCATCACAAAACCTTCCAAAGGGCGCCAATCTAATTGATTCCAAACACCTGGAGACGACACCGGCTGCTGTTCCATAATTTGTTGGTAAAAATAAGCATTAAAACGCAGGAAATCGATCAATTCACAAGCAGAATCAATTTCTGCTTGGTAACAATTTTTGGATTGCCCATGCATGGTCGCCGCATTGATGATATTTCTGTATGGGCCCGCCAATAAATCAGCTGCCTTCAAAAACACCGCCGCACGTGACTGCCATGGCAAACTGGCCCAGTCATTCTGGGCTTTGATGGCTGCATCTGCAGCTGCATTGAGGTCTTGTTGCCCACCATTATGGAATTGGCCCAGTACATGCTGATGATCATGTGGCATCACCACATTTTCAACTTGCCCAGTTCTGACCTCATCACCACCAATATAACAAGGAATATCAACTTGTTCTGCTGACATTTTATCCATGGCTTGTTGTAATGATTTGGTTTCTTTACTGTCTGGTAAATAATCGTTGATGGGCTCGTTTTTAACTTCAGGAGTTTGTGGGATATTGGCGCTGATCATGAGGTAAATCTCGAAAACAAAATAGGCATTATACAGCGAATTCTTACTTCAAGACATACAGAATGAGTGTTAATAGCGCAGGAATGTAACCAACATTTCCAAATCCATAAACATCAGTAAATGCCTGTTATTTTGACCCAGCTCTGTTTAATTTCGTTTGGTTTTCTGCCGGTTGTTCCTGACTACAAACTCAACACCATAAACCACAACAAAAGCCATCAAAATCCAAACCAACCATTTGAAAGCATTTTGTACCAAAGCCACATGAAACGGATTTCCAACCACTAAATCCATAAACGGTTGTCGAAGAAATGAACCATTGATCGCTGCCAATATGACAGCAAGTATCAAGGAAGCTTTAAAAACACCAAAAACAATCAACTTTTGCCTTCCTAACCCATATATGGCAATTGCAGCTAATCCATATTCTATTGATGTGATACCCGCCACATAACGTACATGCCATGATGGTGTAATTGATACTCCTTGCATTTGTTCGCCAATCCATATTGGCAACCACTCTACAGTTAATACATGGATGGTGAAAGAGCTCGCTGATGCAATTGCAGCTATGGTAATTATCGATAGTATTTTCATAAAAATATGTCTAAACATTATTCAAAAAATTAAAGCTTAGCATCATTGCTCCACATAACAATCGATTTTTAAAAAGATAAAAAAACCACAGATAATGGCTGTGGTTTTTCATTCAGCAATAAAGATTTTTAGATCAGAATAAATGCTCAACAGCACCACGCTCTTCACGCAATTCTGCATCTGTGGCATCAATGCGACTTTGTGAAAATTCACTCACCGGCAAATCCTGCACTATACTGTATTCGCCATTGGCACAAGTTACTGGATAGGAAAAGATTACGCCAGGTTTTACACCATAACTGCCATCGCTTGGAATCGCCATAGAGACCCAATCGCCTTGATCCGTACCCAAAGCCCAGTTACGCATGTGATCAATCGCAGATGAAGCCGCAGAAGCCGCTGAAGAGGCACCACGTGCTTTAATAATGGCAGCACCCCGTTGCTGTACAGTTGGGATGAAATTGTTAACATACCAGTCTTGTTCAACATCTGACAAAGCTGCCCCATTCACTTCTACCTGTGAAATATCGGGATATTGTGTTGATGAATGGTTACCCCAAATCGTCATGCGTTTAATGTCATTGGTTTGTACATCAAATTTTCCAGACAATTGTGCCAATGCACGGTTATGATCCAAACGAGTCATGGCAGTGAACTGTGCAGGATTGATATCTGGGGCATTTTGTTGTGCAATCAAAGCATTGGTGTTAGCAGGATTACCCACCACAAGTACTTTAATGTCTTTAGCCGCATTGTCATTCATGGCCTTACCTTGCACTGAAAATATTTTGGCATTTGCTTTTAACAAGTCACTGCGTTCCATTCCTGGACCACGAGGCATCGCACCCACTAACAAAGCATAATTGGCATCTTTGAAAGCCACATCGGCATCATCGGTTGCTACCACACCATGTAATAACGGGAAGGCACAATCTTCCAATTCCATCACCACGCCTTGAACCGCATTCATAGCTGGCGGAATTTCTAGCAGATGTAAGATAACAGGTTGATCTGGGCCCAGCATATTGCCTGCGGCAATTCTGAATAGTAATTGATAACCGATTTGACCGGCGGCGCCAGTAACAACGACTCTGACTGGTGATTTCATTAGATGTCTCCATTAGGTGATTTGATAAACCCTTACCATATATGCTGTAAAACATACTCAATAAGAATTGTAATGGTCGCGATTATAGCAATCATGAAGATTTATTTAAATGATATTTGAGTGATAAGGCTTAATTTGATTCGGTAAACTGCAATCACCATAAAAAACCATTTTACCAGCCAATTTATAGATAAAGGACCAACTCAATAGAAACAGTTGGTCCTAATAAACTAACTCATATTATTAAACCGGCAGCCTAATACATTGAATGCTTATTTCGATTTAATTATTTCAATGGCACGATCAAGTAATTCATCTCGACCTTCACGAATACCTTGAACCGATGGTAAAACCACTTCATCAATCCTAACCCCAACTCTTTGGGTCTCACCGCCATCAGGGTAGTAAACACCTATGCCTGAAATAGAAGTAGTCAAACCACCAGGCAAATTGATAATTGAAACATTACCATCCGCACCAGCAGTGGTACTACCGATCACAGTGGTTCTTTCACCAGCTTGAAACGCCATTGTCGTGAATTCAGCATGGCTTTGGGTGACTTCATTAACCATCACTACCAATGGACCTTGATAAGTATCGATAGATTTCGGCACGTTTAAGGATGCAGCAAAAAAGAATTCACCCGGGTTATTATAAACTGGTCCTGTGAAACGCGTAAAAACTTTACTTTCTGAGGTAAAAAATGCGCCCAATGTAAATGGCATAGAAGCCGAAGGATAGTTACGTATGTCTATAATGATACCTTGGGTTTTCTTGAATGCTTTTCTTATGTTACTTACATCCTCTGCCTTGATATTCTTTAGAGTAATGTAACCAATGTTATCATCCATTAATTTATATGACTTACCATCCGCATCATCACGATACCAGTTATAATAGTCTAAATCCTTTAGCTCAAACATGGGAATCGTTACTGTCATTGATTTAGATTTTCTCATGATTTTTAATTGGCTTTTTTTATCATCAAACCTCAATATATCCAATGACATATTCCTTAGCTGACTCGGGTAATTTGAACCAGAATATTGTGGCAACAATTCTTCAATGATCTCTTGCACCGATTTTTCATTTATATGAGTGATTACATCACCCAACTCCAAACCAACTTCTTTCTTCATATCTGCATTGAAATAATCATCTACAACCAACTGTTCTTTGATAAACTTCACATGAACGGGTGGAAAAAGCTTCCCTTTAGAATTTTCAATCGCCCTACTTCTTAAGGTCGCATGAGAATCCTGAACTTCTCCTATCATTGCAACCATCACCAATTCGTAAGCCAACTCATTCTTAGCTTCCAAAAACAGTGGGATATACTTTTTCAAAATATGGTTCCAGTCATTATCCATCAGATTTTTATAAGGAAAATAATAATGAATCATATTCCAATAACGATAAGCTGCTAACAGCCTGAAGCCATCATCTGGGTACCTCATATCAGCATATTGTTTTTCATTTTTAAATTCCGCATTTCCTGGACCAGCAAAACCAATATAATGATGTACACCATAATTTCTGCTGTTATACACATGTAATAATTTCGTTTTTAATTCAGCAGATAAACCATGATTAATCCAACTTAAATCTGGTTTAAGTACAGAATCTACTCGTATATCTTCACATTTTTCACATATTTCAATATCACCCAGTGAATCTATCCACCCCATCAGCAAATCATCACGGTCATTTCCAACATCCAAGTATTTAGGCAAGAACCTAAAAAGCTCATAATCCCAGTTGTATTTCGATTGCGCAATACTGGGGTGGTGATATTTTAGGAATCCCCATAATTTACCCAACAAAGTTAAATTTTCTAGTTGCTGCTTACTTAATGTATTGATTGATATCCGCGAGCCACTATCAAACTCTTGATCTTTATCAGCAGCTGTGAGTTCTTTCAAAGGCGCTTTTTCTATCGGCGTTCCATCGATACTCAATTGCAAATTATCAAACCACATTTGACCGCTGCCAGTCATTAAACCACCACTAACAATTTGAGTAGCAACAGAGGCATTCAAATCCAACTCAATTTCATATTGCTGCCAATCTGTGGTGCCGGTAACGCCTCTGTTTGCCATATTATCAAAAGATAAACCCGGATCAATACGTAACCACAGTCCCGCATAACCGCCTTTTACATTTTCGGTTTTGATTTGACCTGTAAGCTTTATTTTCTTACCTTCATAAATGGCAGGTACCGAATAGCCCCATGCCTTAAACTGAGAACCATCATCTGATTCAATAGGTTCACCATTCCACTCAATAGTTGCTGAATATTGACCATTTTGAATGATTTGGTCATCAACCGAGGTTAAATACCCGCCATCACTTCCATAAATATCCCATCCAACAGCTTGATCATCCTCAACAGATTCAAAATCTAAATTAAACTCTTCAGCCTGAGCTATAAATACACTAAAAATACAAATGACTTTGAAAAAGTTAAAAAAACCATCAGAACTCAAACTTTTATTCATTACAAACCTCTGGGTTGTTATTGATATGAAGGTGTTGTGTTACCAAGGTCGTAAAAGTTCAAAAACAATGAAAATAACTGCGCATTATTTTTTAAAACGAAATGTTAAAATAATAAGGACCCAAGGAACAGGGCCTAAGGAGAAGCAGGTGAACTAGACTTAAAGTTCTTTTTAACAGTAAGTTAACTGTGCTCAGCCACCATTGCATTTGAAATATTTTAAACACAACTCCATCTTGCCTGCATTGAAAGCATAGTGGGCACTGTTATCGAAATTCATATGATGATTCAACAATTCACGTTTAATTTGATCGTCCATGTGAGTTGTCAATTGACTTTCATTATTGATCGGAGCAGCTAATTGCATAGTTATCAAAGATACAAATCCAAACATGGCCATTGAAAATAACAAGACTCGCTTTTGTTTTTGCCGACTTTCATGCTTTTTCACTTTAAGAATCACCGATTCAACAAAATCCAATTGATTTAAACGGTCTTTATTTTTCACTTCTGACATCATGATAACTCCCAATTAGTAAATGTTCTTTCAGCTTCTTTCGTGCATTATTCAACCTTGATTTAACAGTTCCAATACTGATACCCAATGTTTGGCCAATTTGTTGGTAGCTCAAACCAGACCATTCATAAAGCATAATCACTTCTTTACTTTTAACATCTAAAGATTCTATGCCACTTCTGACATTTTGCTCATTATCTGAAGTCACCAATACGTCTACAGGTGTTTCTTCACTGATCAAATCTAATGCTTCATCACTCTGGTCAGTTTTTTTCCAAGATTTCCAAAAATATAATAACTTCTTTTTTCGCAATTTATTATTGATAGTAAATTTCGCAATTGAGTATATCCACGTTTTTACTGAAGAATCACCTTTGAATTTTTTTGCAGAAAGGTATATTTGTAAAAATATATCTTGAGCGATGTCATCAACATGGTCATTAATACTGACAGCATATAACGAAGCATAGGCCTTAACCCGGTCTTGGTATAACATCATAAGCGCTCTGAAACTCTTTTCGTCTTTCTCAGCGATGCCATTCATTAAATCTAACTCATATTCATGCGACCTTTTTGCCGACTCCCCCACAGCTTTATGGCTCGCCATCTTTAGAAACTATTATTCAAAGGTTTATTTCTAAAAACATTAGTTACATCAACAGAATTTGATACTTCCTTAAATTTAAAATCATCAAACCAAACCTGGCCATCCCCAGCCAGCAGAACCCCATAATTTATACTTTCCGCTTCTTCTGAAACATCCAAAACTATCGAATATTCTTTCCAATCTCTATCACCTTTTAGCGGTCTGTTCTCCATGTTATCAAAAGCAATTGTTTTCGAAAAATTGCCATCTATTCGTAACCATGCCCCTGCCCAACCATCCACATCTTCACTTTTCATCAAGACAGTCATTTCTACCCTCTTGCCTAAATATTCCTTTGGAAAGAACTGCTGCATGACGGTGCCAAAACCTGATTCATCGGTCTTGTCATTCGATTTAATAAAAGCCACTGGAGGATTATCACCTTCATCCATCACCACACCTGCATCATAACCTGCTGGGTTACTGCCTACTTTTATCCATCCTTCAGGTAAATCATCAGCAAAACCATTAAAAGCAAAAACTAAAAATAAAATAAATACAGCCGTCTTCATATTCAATACCCCATAATTCAATAAATACATTACCGCTCGGTATATAGAAAGTGTTATGAACTCAAAAAATGTTCATAACAATATCTAACAGAATTCAAAATAATCATGATCAATTCAGATTTTTTGGCGCCATTGTAGAACCCACTGTTCGCTCATAGCTTTTTAAACTGAGCTACTGACTGATACGATTTTCATCCTATATTACTGATACACAAGCCGGCAGAACCTGTCATGCTTAAAGTACCTTAGAACAACCAAAATATTTAAAAGGCAAAATAAATAGATCAGTGTTTATTTTAAGTTTAACAAACACTTTTATGATACAAATAAATTAAAGGTAGGAATATATCAACACCATATGACATCAATAATTAAGAAAACTGCAACGATTCCCCCATATAAAGGAGCTTATAAAAAAACATTCTGGACTCGACTTCATTAAACTCAACATTAAATAGCTAACTTAAAATACTTTTAAGCATAGCAGACTGACACCATCTCCAGGTTAAGTTATCTAACCTATTCAGTTAAGTCCAGCAAATCTTTCACACTATATACACACACGTAAGCATACATTGCTAATCTTTTACATTGTCTGTTGTTCTTTTTTGAATTACAATACTCTGCAATTATTATTGCAGAGCAATATTTTGGTTGGTGACGAATTTACAAGAATGTTCAACGCAATTGGTAAAATCATATGTACCAATTCCTTTGATCAGATCGAATTCACTAAATCAATGAGGTTCTATCTGGCACGTATCTCTAGAACACTCTATCCGAATAAATCAATTTCTCAACTGTCCCAAATTACTGGTTTATCACGCCAGCAATTAAGTGACTCTTTAGATGACACGAAACCTAAAAGATCAATAAACAAATTATCTAAGCTATTGGCTCAACTGTGGCATATGCGAGATAAAGCAGGTTTAGTTAAAAAGAAAGGTGATAATTCTTTTTACTCTGCAGCTGTTAGTGTTTTATCCTCTGCTTATTCGCCTGAAACAGCTGAAAAAAAATTAATCGATGCTGGAGCCATTGAAGAATATAACAGTCAACTATTCCTAATCAAGTCTATCGCATTGAATGTCAGTGAAAATGAAAGTTTTGCCAATGAACTTTCGTCAATTGCCATAGACAGGCTGGTTGATACCTTCATTGAAAATAAAAAACAAAGGAATAACAAATATCAAAACACAATATGGCATGACGACATTCACCCAAAGATAGCTGCTGAACTGCATGAACAAATTTTCAAATACATGAAACACAATGTATTTGTGAAGCTACAGGAGATGTTTGATGATGCCGTAAAATCAAGTAAAAAAATAAGTACTGCAAAAAAAACATATCCTGTTTATGGTGTCTCGGTATTCGAGTTTTTAGAAAAATATAAATAGGTATAAAAAAATGAAGATCACAAAACTAATGTTGTTAATAGTATCCTCCTCTGCGCTTTGCGCTCAAGATGGAACTGGAAATAAGCCAGAATTTACTGGATTAACTGACTATTGCATTACCAATGTAAGAGCCCATCACGACACAAAAAACGACAAAGAAAAAAATGACAGCAATCAATTAAGAACCTATGAGAAATACTTAGAATGTATGTTTGTTATTAAAGCTCAAGACGGTACTGGCACTTAAACCCCATCCCTCGTCTCCGGACGAGGAACTTACTACTTTTCAACACACCTTTTTAAGATATTCGAAATCTAAGTTTTAAACACAAGTTTCTGGAATTACTATCCTCCTTTTACATAAAAGTTTCTATCTCACTAATATTATCCACAAACTTTATTTCAGTTAAGCTTTTGTGCAAAATACATCGCCACTTTATTTTTAAAGCACCGCAAACCATTGTCTTTATCAGGCTATCTTAATGGCCATACAGTTCATAATCAGGTAATCCATAGCGAAGTAAGTTCGTACATGGTTCGAAAAAATGAATAGCTTGTATATTTCAACTAGATTTAATCCCACAAACCTCACTACAAATGTGAAAAAGCACATGATTTTTTTATCAATGAAAATATACATTGACAGCTATCTATCATTTGCACTAAAGTTTAATGTAATTATTTTTACAGACCTAAAATGTTTCAACCAAAACCAGTATCAACATTAACTGACTTGTTAATCGGTAT
>CALLLZ010000285.1 GCA_938008005.1 uncultured Marinicella sp.
ATTTTATTGGTGGTCGCTTTGATATTTGGTACTAAAAAACTCAGAAATATGGGTAATGACTTGGGCAGTGCAGTGAAAGGCTTTAAAAAAGGCATTACTGACGATGAAAAACAAGAACTGGATGATCAGTCAGCTGATGAAGTCAGCCAAGCCAATAGTAATAAAGAAGAACCTGTTAAAAAATAATGTTCGACATTGGTTTTACCGAATTACTGGTGATATTCGTGGTGACATTGTTGGTTGTCGGACCGGAAAGGTTGCCTGTTGTTGCTCGAAAAGTGGGTTTATACATTGGTAAAATGCGTCGTTCGTTTCAATCAATTAAAGATGAAGTTGAGCAAGAGTTGGAAATTGAAGCGGTTAAAGAACAACTCAAGGAAAATGCCATGTTAGAAGAGGCCAAGGAATTAAAAGCGGTATTGTCAGAAACAATCGAAAACCCCATTAAAGATAAATCGAAAGACCCAGCTAAAGAAAATCAAATAAATAAACAAGATGTGGCTAACAATTAATGGCTGATCAAGAACAATCATTGGTCTCGCATTTGGTTGAACTCAGAAGTCGCTTACTCAGAGCGGTTTTTTCAGTTTTGATTTTGGTGGTGGTGATGTTTCCATTTGCAGGTGAAATATACACTTTAATTGCCAAACCAGTTTTGAATAACTTGAGTCAGGGCACTGAAATGATTGCAACTGGGGTGTTGTCACCGTTCTTAACCCCATTCAAGATGGTCATAATTTTAGCCGTAATCATCAGTATGCCCATCATTATTTATCAAATTTGGGCTTTTGTAGCGCCAGGTCTTTACAAAACTGAAAAGCGAGTGGCCTTGCCAATATTGATTTCAAGTATATTTTTGTTTTACTTGGGTTGCGCTTTTGCTTTTTTCGTGGTGTTTCCAATACTGTTTGTATTTCTTCCCAGCATTGCACCAGAAGGTGTGACATACATGCCAGATATCAATTCATATTTGGATATAGTGGTCCGGATGTTTTTTGCTTTTGGACTGGCTTTTGAAATTCCGGTGGCGGTGATCATCTTGATTTCATTAGGCGTCACGTCAGCGGAAAAATTAAGTAAGGCTCGTCCTTTTGTTATTATTGGTATTCTGGTAGTGGCAATGTTATTGACACCACCAGACCCAAGTTCACAGGTTTTATTGGCTTTTCCAATGTGGGTGCTTTTTGAATTTGGCTTGTTCACTGGTAAAATATTACGCAAAAGGAAGCTAAAGAATACCATTAAAAACAACAATGAAAAATGACATGTATTCAGTTACTAATATCAATAATTTCTGATTTTATTTGCGACCCATTTTATCTGCTTTGATGATGCAAAAGCCGATATTCAAATGACCGTAAGTAGTACAAAAGGTTGATTCAAAATTTAAGTAAGAATAAATTCAAAAAAATATGAGTTCGAAAAAACAAATTATTTATCGCAAGGATTACCAAGCCCCTAATTATTCAGTTAAGTCTGTTGATTTGGCATTCATCATAGAACCTAAGTATGCCATAGTAAAAGCCAGGATATATATGGTGCAAAATACAGAGTCAAAAAATAATGATGTTTTTTTGAATGGTGTGGATTTGGAGTTAAAAGCAATTAAAGTCGATGGTGTTGACTTGAATGCTGATGCATATGAACTGTCAGATAAAGGCTTAAAATTACAAAACTTACCTGATGAGTTTGAACTAAGGACTACAGTCAAAATTTATCCTGCTAAAAACACGGCTCTAGAAGGTTTATATCAGTCAGGGCAGTTTTTCCTTACCCAATGTGAGGCAGAGGGTTTTAGAAAAATTACTTATTACCTTGATCGACCAGATGTATTGGCACCTTTTATGGTTACCATTGTTGCTGATAAGCAAAAATATCCAGTATTACTTTCCAACGGCAATCCCATGTTAGAAGGTGATTTGGAAGACGGTAAACATTATGCCAAGTGGATAGATCCACACCCTAAACCAAGCTATTTATTTGCCTTGGTTGCTGGTGATTTGGCTGTTATGTCTGATAACTATCAAACCAGTGAAGGTCGTGATGTTAGATTGAATGTTTATACTGAAGCTAAAAACTTGGATGCTTGTGATTTTGCTGTCCAATCATTGAAAAACTCTATGCAATGGGATGAGCAACGTTTTGATTTGGTTTACGATCTGGATGTTTATAATATTGTCGCGACTGATGATTTCAATATGGGAGCAATGGAAAATAAGGGGTTGAATATATTTAATTCTAAATATGTTTTGGCCAAAACAGATACTGCTTCTGACAATGATTTCATTAATGTTGAGGCGGTTATTGGGCATGAATACTTTCATAATTGGACAGGTAATCGGGTGACGTGTAAAGATTGGTTCCAATTGTCATTAAAAGAAGGTTTAACCGTATTTAGAGATCAAGAATTTACCGCTGATTTACAATCCAGAGCAGTTAAAAGAATTGAAGATGTGCGTTTCCTTCGTGCAGCGCAATTTGCTGAAGATGCATCTCCCATGTCTCATTCAGTTCGCCCAGATTCATACATAGAGATTAATAATTTTTATACATTAACTGTATATGAAAAAGGTTCAGAAGTGGTGCGTATGTATCATACTTTGCTGGGTGAGACAGGATTTCAAAAAGGGATGAAAATGTATTTTGCAAGGCATGATGGACATGCAGTAAGCTGCAATGATTTTCGACTTGCTATGGCTGACTCGAATCAAATTAACCTTGATCAGTTTGAATTATGGTATTCACAAAATGGGACTCCTGTGGTAGAAATCCAGGAAACTTATGACGCAACAAATAGTAAATATGCGATCACTTTAACCCAAATAGCACCAGCGAATTTTCAAGGTTCTGATGCTTGGCAAGCCATGCACATACCAGTCAAATTAGCTTTGTATCAAAGCAATGGTGAACCATTCGCTCTGGATGATAATGGTGCTGTACAACAAGTTAGAGAACTGCGTGAAATGACGGAGACTTGGGTATTCATGAACATTGATCACCAACCGGTGAGTTCTCTCTTTCAAGGCTTTTCAGCGCCGGTTACAGTTAAAAATGATCAAAGTAATGATGATTTGGCTTTTTTAATG
>CALLLZ010000286.1 GCA_938008005.1 uncultured Marinicella sp.
AATGGTTTTCAAGCCATTGAAATGTGCCAACAGCATTGTTTTGACTTGATTTTAATGGATATCCGAATGGATGAATTAGATGGCATTCAAACTGCCACTGCTATTAAAGCATTTGAACCATATAAAAAAACTCCGATTTTAGCCATTTCAGCAGAACGATTTGAATTCAGAAAATACGAAGAGTTTGTAAGCAGCCTACTGAAGCCAATTAGTCAAGATGAACTGAAACGTGTTCTTACTACCTATCTACCTGAAAAACCATTCGACGATAATTATTTTGATGAAGAACTGGCACTACAGATATCTCATAACGACAATCACATTGTCTTAAAATTAAGAAGCTTATTAATCAAACAACTACCTAATGATTGGTTGGAAATTGAGCACCTCTATAGCAATAAAGATTGGTCGGCATTAGATAATAGTTTGCATAAATTATTGGGGTCAGCAAAAATTTGTGCAGCCAGTCTGATGATTAATCACATCAAAGAGCTCAAAATGCGTATAAAAGATCAAAATAATCATGAACTCGCATTTAAACAATTAAATCATACAATCAAACAAACCATTCAATTTGCAAAAAAACTTTCTTAAGACACTGCTGATATGGTGGTTACAAGGGAACTCAGTTATGTTCCGACTTTATCTTTGACTTGCTCTTTAAGATCTTTACCCGGTTTAAAATGGGGGGCGTGTTTAGCGCCTAAAGGAACGGGTTCACCTGTTTTAGGATTACGTCCCATACGGGGGTTTCGTTGTCTCAGAGTAAAACTACCGAACCCACGAATCTCAATGCGATCACCATTAGCAATGGTGGAACTCATGTGATTGATAATTTCTCTGACTGATAAACTTATATCGGATTTTGACAATTCACTGCCTTCAAATTGAGCAGCCAATAAATTGATGAGTTCAGAACGTGTGATTGAATCTTTCATTGCGTACAATTATAACTAAACTATTGAAAATGAAAAGATAATTATTAAACAAATATAAAAAAAGGAACCAAATTCTGATTCGGTTCCTTTTGGAGTGATTTAAAGACTAAGACTTAATCGTCCATTTTCTCTTTCAACAAATCACCTAAGCTGGTGGTGCCAGATGAACCTTTTTTGTATTCATTCAACACATCATTCAACTCATCGCTTTCTTTCGCTTTTATAGATAGCACCATCATTTTCTTGCGACGATCCATTGAAACAAATTTAGCTTCAACTTCATCACCAACAGAAAGTACTGCGCTGACATCATCGGTGCGCTCTTTGGCTACATCAAATGCTTTGATGACACCATTAACACCATCTTCTAATTCAACTATGGCTTCTTTTTCATCGACCTCAATAACTTTGCCAGTTACCAAAGAACCTTTCGGGTTGTTAGCTACAAAAGAACCAAATGGATCTTGTGCCAATTGCTTGATACCTAGAGATACACGCTCTCTTTCTGCATCGATGATCAACACAGTGGCTTTCACCAAGTCACCTTTCTTGAAGTTTCTGATCGCAGTTTCGCCTGGCTCATTCCAAGAAATATCAGACAAGTGAACCAAACCATCAATGCCACCTTCCAGACCAATAAAGATTCCAAAATCAGTGATTGATTTGATTTTGCCTTCAATCACATCGCCTTTCTGAGCATTTTCTGAGAAGATCACCCATGGATTAGGTTTACATTGTTTCATACCCAAAGAGATTCGACGTTTATTTTCTTCAATCTCTAAGATGCATACTTCAACTTCATCACCAGGTTGAACCACTTTGGCAGGGTTGATGTTTTTGTTGGTCCAATCAATTTCAGAAACATGAACCAAACCTTCGATACCATCTTCAATTTCAACAAAACAACCGTAATCAGTGATGTTAGTTACGTTACCGAAGTGACGCGAACCAACAGGATGGCGACGAGATAAGTCTTTCCATGGATCTTCGCCTAATTGTTTCAGCCCCAGAGAAACACGTTGTTGCTCTTTATCGAATTTTAATACACGAACCTCTAGTTCTTGACCAATTTCAACCACTTCTGATGGGTGGTTAACACGTTTCCAAGACATATCGGTGATGTGCAACAAGCCATCAATACCGCCTAAATCTAAGAAAGCACCGTAATCTGTCAAGTTTTTAACAATACCCTTCACAATCACACCATCTTCCAATGAATCCAGCAATTTATCACGGTCTTCAGAGTAATCAGACTCAACTACAGCACGACGCGAAACAACGACATTGTTACGCTTTTGATCTAATTTAATGACTTTGAATTCCAAGTCTTTACCTTCTAAGTAACCAGGGTCACGAACCGGTCTAACATCTACCAAAGAACCAGGCAAGAATGCTCTGATGTCCTTCAGTTCAACAGTGAAACCACCACGAACTTTAGATGTGATTTGGCCAATCACGATCTGATCGGTATCCATAGCGATTTGTAATTGATCCCAAACCAACATACGCTTGGCTTTTTCACGAGACAATACGGTTTCGCCAAAACCATTTTCATATTTTTCTAAGGCCACTTCAACAACATCGTCGATTTCAACTTCGTTGCCGAATTCTTCTAATGGAATCACGCCTTCAGATTTCAAACCAGCGTCAACGACAGCAAAACCGTTTTCAATGTCGACTACAGTACCTTTTACAATTGTACCTGGGATGATGCTTTTACTGGATAGCTCGGATTCGAGCAGTGTTTCAAAATTATCACTCATTATTTATATTTGTTCCGATAAAACAACAGATTAGTTTTATCTAAGTCATCTGTATCAGTTTGCCTGATACTCGTTAATATTAAAAATTCAAAAAATTATTTTTTTGAATTAATTACTAGGTTTTGTTCAACCAATTTCATCACTTGAAGCAAAACCTCTTCAATGCTTAAATCGCTGGTATCAATAACATAAGCATCTTTTGCTGGCACCAAAGGGGCCACTTTACGGGTAGAATCTCTAAGATCACGAGCTTCTATGTCCTCTAAAAGCGCGCGGATTTTAACATCTACACCCTTGCGGTGCAATTGTTTATGACGCCTTTTTGCTCGTTCTTTGGCATTTGCAGACAAAAAGACCTTCAAAGGTGCTGATTTAAATACCACAGTACCCATATCACGTCCATCAGCGACCAATCCCGGTACTTGTTGAAAAGCCTTTTGTCGTCGCATTAATGCCTGTCTAACAGCAGCAATAGGCGCAATTTTAGATGCCATTACACCACAAGCTTCACTGCGTAACTCATCATTAACGGTTTCTCCATCTAACTTAATTTGAATCTGAGTCGGATCATTACCCTCATTACCACCTTCTTCATCTATGGCAAAGGCCAAATCTAACTGCCGAGCTAAGGTGACCAGTTGTTCTTCATCTGATGCCTTGACTTCCATCTTCATGGCTTTCAAAGCCAATGAACGATAAATTGCCCCTGAATCCAGCAAGTGCCAACCCATTTGTTCAGCAATCAATGCACTGGTTGTACCCTTCCCTACCCCTGATGGACCATCTATGGTAATCACTGGAACCGGAGTTTCTATAGGTATACCCAAAGACTCCACTAAATCAAAGAATTCGGGGAAAGAGGTGCCAATGTTATGGCAACCTTTTACTGCAATGTCTTGTCCATGACTCAAGGTACCTGCCAGTAAAAAGCTCATGGCACAGCGATGATCACCGTGACCATCTACAAAACCACTTTGGAATTGACCACCATTTATTATAGCGCCATCTGACAGCTCTTCACAGTCGATACCTAAGGTGGTTAAGCCATCAATCATTACTGCAATACGGTCACTTTCTTTGTGACGCAATTCTTCAGCACCAGTAAGCGTGGTCTGGCCTTTGGCCATGGCAGCTGCTACAAATATGATTGGAAATTCATCGATGGCGCTTGGAATGAGATCAAGCGGAATTTCGATACCATGAAGTTGAGATGATTGAACCCGTATATCAGCCACTGATTCACCTGCTTGACTGCGAATGTTATTTAAGCTCAATTGGCCACCCATGGCTTGTAATATTTTAATCACGCCATCACGGGTTGGATTGATACTTACATTTTGAATCACGAAATCTGCTTGTGAGTGGCATAGACCAAGCACCATAAAAAAAGCAGCAGATGAGATGTCTGCGGGCACCACAATGTTTTGTCCTGTCAACCTTGGTTTACCAGTTAAACTGACAGATAACCCATCAACCTCAACCTCTGCACCGAAACCCTGTAACATAGTTTCAGTATGGTCTCTTGATTTCTTTGGTTCAGTTACTGTGGT
>CALLLZ010000287.1 GCA_938008005.1 uncultured Marinicella sp.
AACAAATGTACCAACATTTAGGGTGCGTTGTAAAGAAGTCTTTTGAACCCTTATGAAGCAACTATGCTAAGTATATCAAGGGGTTTGATGGGTAAGTGATGCTTTGTGGAGTGTTATGGAACCAAAGAATGGTGCCCGGGAATGGAATCGAACCATCACGGTATTTCTACCGGGGGATTTTAAGTCCCCTGCGTCTACCAATTTCGCCACCCGGGCTTTTTTGCTGGCTCAAGCTTTCTGAGATCAGCATATTCTGCGTCTTTCGTCGCTCGAGCACATGCGTGCACTCACGAACTCTTTCCTTGACTCTGCTAACCTCAGTAACCCTGAGCCTAGCAAAAAATCCTTATTGCTGTTTAAATACCAAGCAGCATACTTTGTGTCTAAACTATCTCAAGCACATGCGTGCATGCAGAAGTTGTCTCCTTGTCTTTGATAATCTCACTGTGTCAGTAGACTATCAAAAGATCCTTTTTTGCTGGTTTTACTCAGCTTATATTTTATTTGGTCTTCTTTGTGCACATGTGTACATGCGGAAGTTATCTCCTTGACTCTGCTAACCTCAAAAATCTTGAATCTAGCAAAAAATCCTTTTGATGCCTTCTTCTTTTGAACTTAGGTTCAATAGAAAACGGCTTTGTATTTTAGTTTAAAAATATGAAGTGTAAAGTTTTTTCATACCTTATTTCTTCATACCTTCTTTGAAATGGAGGCTGAACCCGGAATCGAACCGGGGTACACGGATTTGCAATCCGCTGCATCACCACTCTGCCATCCAGCCAGCGCCAGTTTCAAAGTGTCTTTCTTTCGAAAGACGGGTTATTCTCGCTAATCTAAAAAGTTAAATCAAGTAAATTTTAGATTGCAGAAAATAAAAAAGGCTGTAAATGATGTGTTTACAGCCTTTTGAGTATCTGGAGCGGGAAAGGAGGCTCGAACTCCCGACCCCAACCTTGGCAAGGTTGTGCTCTACCACTGAGCTATTCCCGCTTAGAGGATGCACATTTTAGCTTTAATGTGTTTTTTGTCAAATTATTTTTCAAAGAATTGATGAATTAATCAACTGAAGGTATCAATACATTTATGTTTTCATCAAGGGCCAAGCGGCTTTGAGGTAAACATACATGGAATATAAAGTCAGAGCTGCTGCCACATAGAGCAACACCAGGCCAATGTTAAAGACAGGTATGAACCACAGATCGGCTTCATAAAGTAAGAAACCAATGGCAGTCATTTGGAAGACGGTTTTAATTTTGCCGACCATGGCTACATTGACCACACCACGCTCGCCCATTTCGGCCATCCATTCACGCAGTGCAGAAATGGTGATTTCTCGTCCTATGATGATTGTAGTGGCGATCATCATTAATGCAGTGTTGTGGTCTTGTAGTAAAATGATTAATGCAGTTGTGACGGTTAATTTATCCGCCACTGGGTCCAAGAAAGCGCCGAGTTTAGACTCTGTTTGGTATTTTCTGGCGAAATAGCCATCGAGGAAATCTGTGATGCCGGCAGCCACAAAAACCCAACAGGCTACGAACCGTGACCACTCAAAAGGCATATAAAAAAATAAAATCATCACAGGAATCAAAGCGACTCTGATTATGGTTAAGGTATTGGGCAAGTGTTTTATCATGACTTTATTTTTAACAGATGTAGCTATTTTAACCATCAAAGCCCTAAAGTGGTGGCAATTATTAATAGTTAACAAAAAAAATATTAAAATAATCCCAACCAAACCAGCAGTTGTTGCGTCTATGTGGCATGAAATCTGAAAAAATA
The DNA here is from genome assembly GCA_938008005.1 of uncultured Marinicella sp. Lineage (GTDB taxonomy): Bacteria > Pseudomonadota > Gammaproteobacteria > Xanthomonadales > Marinicellaceae > Marinicella. The sequence goes on from CALLLZ010000287.1 coordinate 1,783, forward strand.
TATATCGAATATTTGGTTTTAAAAGCCCAGGCAGGTGAAAAGTTGCCTGCTGAGCAGCAAGTGGGGGATGAATTATTTACGCTACTTCGCTCTAAGGTCAAAGCATTTGTATTAAAGATTTTAAGTGGCGGCTCAGATGTGGAAGATTGCGTGCAAGCAACCTTGTTGCAGGTTTTTAATAAGTTGAGTCAGTTGAAAAACCCAAAGGCGTTTCATACTTGGTTATACCGCATTGCTTATTCAAGTTGTATGGATCATTGTCGAAAAAAAAGTCATGATGTTGATGTTGAAACAGAGTCATTTGCTTTATTCGATATTGACCAACAACTTGATGTGAAAGCTGCTATAGCACGTTTAACTGAGGAACAGCAGGTCATTATATTTCTATTTTATTATGAAGGTTTCACCGTGGCCCAAATGGGCCATATACTCAATCAACCCACTGGTACCATTAAATACCAATTGTTTAAAGCCAGAGAACAGATTGAAAAATTAATAACTTAAAACAATCAACTCAATTGCATTTACCGGAGTTTTACCATGAATATTGATCAACAAATTAAACAGGCTTTAAGCGAAGAAGTCCAAAATATCAAGCACAACAATGATGCCATCGATGCCAATCCTTTTAAACAAATGAAAGCAAGCTTCAGCGGACAGATGGGGTGGATGTATGCATTGGTGATGTTTTTTACTTTATTGTTTGCTATTGGAATGGTTTATTGTGGCTTTCAGTTTTATTATGCCCAAGAAACCAAGCCATTGATAGGTTGGGGTATAGGTATCATTGTATTGGCCTTATTTACCCAGATCAGCAAAATGTGGTATTGGTCGGAAATGGGTCATAATAGAGTGATTCGTGAAGTGAAAGTTTTGGAGTTGCAAATCGCTCAATTGAACGAAAAGCTTAATCGTTGACTGCCTCGCTTCCTTAAGGCGATGTGGCTTAAATCAGTTCCTTGAGTTAATAAAACTTTAGTCGCATTTCTCTGCTTGTCTTGAGAACTAATTAGTTGTTTTAAGGAGGAATGGTTAACTATGTAGTACCCAAGGAGTCCTGCGGATTTTAACTGTATGTTTTTTTAATTTAAAACGTGTACCCACAAGGGGTACGCCCTACAGGGATATCGTATTTTATTAATTGCAGTACATCGAAAATATACAGCTGACATATGTGATGATAAAAGGTCAAACGAACTGTTGTAGGGTGTGCCCCTTGTGGGTACCTGTTTTGTATTTTATAAGTATTGAACCATCAGGTTATTCATTCGTTATTGAAACAAAATATCTGAAACAACAATGGGAAGTGCCATTTTGGATGTACCAAGCCTCTTATTTGTTTACTTTAAGCAAAATAATCAGTAAACACGATGAATGACTGTTATTTTTAGTAGATCAGGGCTTCCTTAAGGGGCCTGTCACTACAAATTCAACAGCGAGTGGTTCTGAAGTGTTGTTGCCGATGTTATTGGCAGTAATGCTGCTTTGATGATAATCACAAATCAACTTGGCTATATAAAGACCCAAGCCCAAGTGGGGTTGTGCGTCTTTGTGTTGGCGAAAGGAAGTCAAAGAATCAAATAACTGGTGGCTGTTCTGAATGGGTATTTGTGAGCCAGTGTTGATTACTTTTAGCTCGAATGATTCGTTAATGGTCCCTAGTTTC
>CALLLZ010000288.1 GCA_938008005.1 uncultured Marinicella sp.
AAGTAATTCCTGGCATTCCAGTTATATTGATCGATACTGGTTATTTATTTCAGGAAACCTACCAATATGTTGAATCTTTAAAACAGTCTTTAAAGCTCAATGTTCATATCCATCAAAGCCCTGTTTCAGCTGCTAGATTCGAAAGCCAGCATGGTCAATTGTGGTTAAAAGGCATTGAAAGTTTAAACCAATACAACCAACTTCGTAAGGTAGAACCTTTAAACCAAGCTCTGAAAAAGTTAAAGATTAAAAGTTGGTTCTCAGGCGTTCGACGCAGTCAATCCAATACACGTCAAAAATTACCTTGGATTACCACTAAAGACCAAAGGTATAAAATACACCCATTGTTGGACTGGTCTGATCGAGACTTGTACATATACGCAAAAAAATACAATTTACCTCAACATCCCTTATTTAACAAAGGTTATTTAACTGTAGGTGACACCCATTCCACTCGCTCCATTCATGAGGTCAGTGACTTAAGTGAATTAAGGTTTTCTGGATTAAAACGGGAATGTGGAATTCACGAATAAACCCCACACTCAGGTTTTAAAGGTATTCAACTGAAAAGAATTTTCTTCATTCTTTTTTCTTACACCTAAGCCCTTTTTTTTCGAACTAATCATTTTTGTGACTATTGTTACGAGCCAACCATTTAAACAATGCGCTTTCACAACCCTAAACCATATAATTTATTGTAAGCAAATCCATTATCCGATGCTTTTTTGTTATTTTTCTTTAATCAAGAAAGTCTGCTTAATAATTTATTTGCTTCATGAGAGTGAAAATTTTGATATATCTGGACTTTAAATTACTCACAATGCCATTTGTTGAAAAATTTACATAATATTGTTAATGTAACTTTTTACGGCTATCGCCAACGCACTTTTTTACCCATTTAAATTAGGTATGAATAAATGAAATGGCGTTCAATATGTTAAAATCATTGTTAGTAATAAAAATCACCACAAATAAAAACAGCATTCACTCCACTAAAAAATGTTTAAATTTGGATCCTATAAACTTGACCCTTTAACCACTCAGTTAACCAAGGATGAACAAACACTCAAAGTTGAACCGCAAGTATTCAACACCTTATTGTTATTGGTAAAAAATAATCACCGCGTGGTAACAAAAGATGAACTACTGAAAGAGATTTGGCACGGTAGGCCGGTTACTGATCAAGTCATTACTCGAACTATCTATGAATTGCGAAAAGTATTAGACGATAAAATTGAAACACCACACTCACATATCAGAACAGTTCGTGGCCAAGGATATCAATTTGTTGCTTCAGTCAATGACAGCCTACCAACTCAGAAACAACTTGGTAAATCGACTCAAAAAGTACAAGGACACTCCAAAATCTGGCAACGAATCGCGTTGTTAGCTGTTGTTATAATTGCATTAATCATTACAACAATGTGGGCTATTGATTTAAGCCAATCATCAAAACCCACTCCCAAACAAAACCCACCTTTACCAATAGTAAAAAAACCAGTTGTTGCTGTGCTACCAATTGACGTCCAAACTGGCAATGAAGAGCTTTCAATCATGGTGCAGTCTTTAATTGATTATCTGACCAATCAGTTGGCTTTGAATTTAAACATGAGAGTCATTCACCCTGACAGCTTACTCACTACAGATAATCAACCAGATGACATTGGTGCCATTCAACAATTGACGCAATCTGATTTTATCATTAAGGGGTATATTGAATCAGCCACCGATCAAAACTTCAATTTACATCTGACACTATATAAAACAAATGGTAAAGATGATTTGACTCCCTTTCCATTAGGTGCCTTTGAGTTTCCTTATCCCCAAAACAGTACAGAGCTTAATTCTTTGTATAAACAACGTAAAATAACCATCAAAAGCATCGTACAAATCATCCAGCCAAGTATGACTTTTAACGATGACGGTGACTTTGAAACCGCAGACCCAGAAGCATATCGTTTGGTTATTGCCGCCCATCATATGTTACGAACCGACAACTGCAAAGAAATGGCTCGTGCTGAACAACTGTTACTCAAAGCAGTAGCCAGAGATGAAACATTCGTCTATGCCTACCTACAACTATTCACCAATTATTATAAAAGAGTATGGATTTGTGGTGAGTCAACTGACTACCATCAGAAAGGTTTGGAAATGGCTGAAATCATAGATCGTTTGGCTCCTAACACGTACCATTCATTGGCGACCAGAAGAAGTACCATCTTAGTTGAATCAAACCAAGTCGAGCAAGCATTTGAATTTTCTAAAAATGCTGACTGGAACAACCCTGATGCCATTTATGATAAATGTTACAGCTTGAGATATGCAGGTTTCTTACGAGCTTGCAGCAAACATATAGATAGAATATTACAGTTAAACCCTTTTTTCTTCAATGAAAAACCGATTGAACAATCACCCAGCACTTTATTGTATCAGAACCGTTTTACTGAGCACCTCGCCCTACTTGCTGAACCGGGTAACTCTTACCATGATTACTTCAGAGGCCTTAATTTGTTTTTCACTGATGACTCCAATCAAGCCTTACGTATCCTCACAGAGGTGATCAATCGCACACCAACAGATCTATTTGGCAAGTTCTCTGGTGCTTTAAAACACATCATCATGGGTGACAACACAGCCGCCATCACACAAATTGATGCCATAGCAATACTAAGACAAAAGAAAAAGCACACTGATGGTGAAATGACATATAAGTTGGCACAATTATATGCCTTGGCCAAAGCCCCCAATTTGGCATTGAAGAAACTACAACTGGCAGTAGATCAAGGTTTTTTCCCAATGAACTATTTTTTAATTGACCCTGCTATGGCTTCAATAAAAACCAACGAAAAATTCAAATCAATTATTGGGCAAGCAACGCAACGTCATCAAGCTTTCGCTCAAAGATTTGGCTTAGAATCAGAAACCAACCCTGAACAACTATAAACTCAACGACTATGGACTAAAAGTCCATAGGTTGTTTTGCAGACTAAAGTCTTTACTTCGAAACAATATTTCCGGTGTTTTTATTTGACAAATTTTCCATAATATTAAAATAGACACTATTTTATTTTCTATGGATAGTTGGCTTCAGCCAACCTGTATAACTGATGATTCTAAAACCTGTTGACTAAAGTCAACAATCCAAAGGTGTGTCAAATATTCTTAGACAAATGTGTAGCAGCTAAAAGCCTTGCACTAAAAGTGCATAGTTTTAACTAGCGAACTGAAACAATAAAAGAGAAAAAGCAGACTGATGGTGAAATGACATATAAGTTGGCACAATTATATGCCTTGGCCAAAGCCCCAGATTTGGCATTGAAGAAACTACAACTGGCAGTAGATCAAGGTTTTTTCCCAATGAACTATTTTTTAATTGACCCTGCTATGGCTTCAATAAAAACCAACGAAAAATTCAAATCAATTATTGGGCAAGCAACG
>CALLLZ010000289.1 GCA_938008005.1 uncultured Marinicella sp.
TAACCTGCAGGCAAAAATTCCCAATATCCACGTGGAGAACCGTCTGTACCTATATCAACTGCATCAAAAGTAGGTTGAGCGACAATTATCGAACTAAATAACATTAATACGAGAAGCTTCATCATATATACTGATCTTTAAAAGTATAATTATCCAACAATTTTAAAAATAATTAAACACAACATTTTGTAAATCAGTCAGCAACTATAAATTTCAAACACTTCAAAGATCGAATTTAGCATTAGTTCGAGCAGTTAATTAACCTCAGCAAACAGCTGACAAACACTTCCATTTGCTGAGAAAAAGCTGCTGTCATAACAACTATATTTGCGCCTTTAAACCAACCCCATTAGAATGAGTCTTTTGTGTGGATTACATCATGGATATTGATTGGGTCAGAGAGCAGTTTCCGGCATTTAAACAAAACCATCCTAAGCGACCAAAAACACCCATGATTTTCATGGATAATGCTGGAGGCTCTCAAACCGTTCGTCATGCCATAGAGTCGATTGGTGAATATTTAACTCACTTCGATGTCCAGCTGGGTGCCAGCTATGCCACTTCAGTGTCTGCTTCTGAACAATTGGAAAAAGCCACCAAATCAATTCAAACTTATGTCAATGCCGAACGGATTGAAGAAGTGATCGTCGGTGCCAGTAGCACGTCTTTGGTGCGAATTTTAAGCCTGTGTTTATCTCAAGGTTGGAAAACTGGTGACGAGGTGATTATTACCGATGTAGACCATGAGGCTAATCGCGCTGCCTGGATTGAGCTAGAACGTCAAGGCATTGTGATCAAAACATGGTGCATCAGGCCAAAGACTTTTGAGCTTCATGCCGATGATTTGCTGACTTTGATGACAGATAAAACCAAGCTGGTCTGCTTCACCCATGTTTCGAATATATTGGGTACAATTAACCCCATAGCAGAATGGACACAACTGATTCATGATAATGAAGCCTTGGTTTTTGTCGACGGTGTCGCTTATGCTCCGCACCGTTTGATTGATGTACAGGCTTGGGATGTGGACTTTTACTTTTTCAGCACCTATAAAACATTCGGCCCGCACCAAGGTGTAATGTATGGAAAATATGAAATATTAGATACTATACCTGGCTTCAATCATGCATTCATTCAAACCTCACCCTATAAATTTCAACCTGGCAATGTTAACTATGAATTGTGCTATGCCATGGGTGGTGTAGTAAAATATTTATGTGAATTAGGAACTGAAGGACTGTCTGTGGAAATCAACCGCAAGAACCTGAAAAATGCATACTCATTGATTGCTAATTATGAAGCCACTCTATTGCAAAGGTTATTGGATTATTTGACCACAATACCTGCATTTAGAATTATCGGCATAAATAACAGCCAAACCAATTTACGCGTGGCCACTTTATCTATAATTCACGAATCACTGGATTCTAAAACTATTGTTCAATATGTAGATGACTTTCAAATTGGTATTCGTTTTGGAGATTTTTATGCCGTAGAATTGATTGACCATTTAGGATTAAGAGAAAAACAAGGTGTAGTTAGAATTTCATTGGCACACTACAACACTTTAGAAGAAGTTGATGCTTTGATTCAAGCCATTGATAGTTTGCTTTAATAACAAACTGAGGCCGATAATAATATCGTTTATTTTTTTAGCTCTGGGTGCTTGTGATTTCAATAAAATTCACCAAGTTTGAGATTATATCTTAGCTCACCCATCAGGGTTGGTTCCAATCAATATGACAGCTCTGGTGCTTCCTTCCTGACTTTTATTCTCATGAATATTTTGTTTTCATTGTATCAACCCTCTTTAAATTATAGGGCACTTTATAAAAGCTTAAATGCCTGTCTTAAGCGTTTGACTGAAACCTTTTGCTTAGTACCTAAACTTTGAGCGAAGAGTGAAACCCGCAGTTCCTCCAACAAAATCAAGAAATCCTGATGTGCAGATGTGAACTCATCAACTTGATCGCAATAGTCATAGAATGGCTTACTGACTACAGTCAACTCTTTGAGTTTTTCAGCTTCTTTGGGTGGCGAATGAATAGCAGTCTCTAAACGCATAGACAAGCCATTGAAGTAGCGACTGTAATTTTCAAGATCTTGTGAGCGCACATGATGTATAAAATCGGCATAAACCAAATAATCAAGTTGATACTGTATGTCGTTATAAGTGGCGTCAGTCAGTAAATCACTTTTTGCTTCCACTTGCTGCCACGTTTGATACCACAGCTCAATTACTGGAGCAAGTTGTTGCGACCAATCATATGTCGATTTGTATAATCTTTTATTTAAAACATCGGCCAATTGATCAAATTGACTTTGATTACCTATCCAGTCAAAGGATGAAATGTGTTTCTCTAACAAAGAATCAATCAACTCATCGATCAATTTTTTCCCACTATCCAATGCATTCCATGCCATTTCAGCCTTTAGGTTAATTTGAACCTTTTGTGCTTGCTTAATTATCTTTGGGTATTTAATGTTGATTAAACGTTTAATACCTTGAATGTGCTTGATTTGAGCCTGATGCTGACTCTCAAACATTCTTAAACCCACATGATCACCCTGATCAACCACCGCTTGGTACGCCAACAATCCATTATCTAACTCTGTTTTAGGTTTTAATTCACCAAACACCCAGTCTCGAGCACCATCAACCTTGTTCATCTTAGAGGCCGTTTTTTGAAAACTGCGATTGGCTTTTTGGCTGAAATCATTGATTAAAGCATTGAAATCACGACCACTTGTCAATATTTTTTTATTGTTATCATAAATCACAAAACGAAATTTGAGGTGATTATCCATTACAGTTGACTGCCAATCTTCTGTTGCGGTTTGCAAACCATTTTTTTTGAAAACAACTTTAACTAATTGTTGATAAAATTCTTCACTATGATCAAGTGTTTCACATAAAATTTCGGCGTATTCCTTAATAGGAAATAAACCACGTCGGATACTTTTGGACAATCCTTTGATCAACATTTCTAGCTTTTCAGGTAATAAACCCGGCACCAAATATTCAAAATCATTGGCATTCAATGCATTCAACCAAGGTAATTGAATGTGTGCAGTCACACCATCAGAGTCTGTACCAGGTTGAAACTCATAACTCAAATCCAGAGTCAAGTTACGTATGGTTAATGTCTGTGGAAACAACACCTCCCTATCCACAGGTACTTCTCGCATATACAGATCATCATCCGTGAACTTAAGCGCTTGATCACCATTTTGCCCAACCCACTTTCTTAACTGTTCTTCAGAGTAAATACCTGCTGGAATCACCCTATCATATAAGTCATATAATGTACTTGGATCAATCATTAAGTCCTTCTTACGGTGTCGATCTTCTTCGGCATGAATCGCAGCAATCAACTTGGCATTGTGATGGAAAAATGCCATCCTCGTCTTCATATGCTGCTCCACTAAGCCCTGGCTTATAAATAAGTGCCTTGAGTTCTTAGGGTCTTTAGGTCCGTAATGAATCTGTTTTTTCTCACTCAATACCAAACCCAACAGTACACTGCGCTGATAACCCATCACCGTACCGTGTTTTTTTGACCAGAAAGGATCATAATGAGATTTCTTAATTAAATGACTGCCTACATCATTGATCCAATGCACATCTAGCTCCGCCACCATACGTGCAAATACTTGGCTGGTGTGAACAATTTGTCCTGCTAATATCCACTTAGGGTTCATACCAAACAACCCTGAACCTGGAAATATCATGAATTTTTTATTACGTGTCCCCATGTACTCCCTATCGGATTGCTGCATACCTATATGAGAGATAAAACCAGCCAATAAAGCTTTGTGTATTTGTTCATAGTCGGCTTGTTGATCAGTGATTCGTAGTTTCTGTTTGCTCACCAGAGAAGTCAGTTGACGCACCACATCTTTCCATTCCATATAACGCTTAATAGAAATAAAGTGAGTCCGACACCATTGCTTAAATGCCTTATTCTTTAATTGTTTTCTTTGCTTATTTAAGTCATGCCACATTTTCAACAAAGACATGAAGTCTGATCTTTCATGGTAATACTTTTGATGTGCTTTATCCGCCGCTTGCGCCCATTCTAAAGGTCGCTCGCGTGGATCTTGAATCGATAATGCAGCTACAATAATCAGCAAATCCTTTAAACACCCTAATCCATGGGCCTTAATTAAAACCCGACCTAACTGCACATCTATCGGTAAGTGCGCCATCATTCGACCTATTGATGTGAGTTGCTGACCTTCATCCAAAGCTTCCAACTCTATCAACAACTGATAACCATCATTGATCATTTTATAATCCGGCTGATCTATGAACGGAAAATCGGTTAAATGGCCTAGTTTCAAAACATGTGTTTGTAGAATAACTGAAGCCAGTGAAGTTCTTAAAATCTCAGCATCAGTATGTTCAGGCCTACTTTCATAATCTTGTTCTGAATACAAGCGATAACAATGCCCATCTGCGATTCGTCCACAACGACCCATCCGTTGATTGGCGCTGTCCTGAGCAACTGGCTCTATTTGTAAACCTTGAATCTTACTGCGAGCAGAGTATCGACTGATTCTGGCCAAGCCAGAATCAATGACATAATGAATTCTTGGCACAGTTAAAGAGGTTTCTGCTACATTGGTAGAAATAATAACCCGACGTTTATTGCCTGGATTAAATATTTTCATTTGATCGGCAGCAGTCAAACGTGCATAAAGCTTAAGAATTTCTGTGTTTGGCAGATGTTTACGCTGTAATTGGTCAGCGGCATCGTTAATCTCTCGCTCGCCAGGTAAAAAAACCAACACATCACCTTCTGGACTCATGGCATAAATTTCATCAATGGCTCGGATAATGCCTTGATTCAACTCTAAATTATGATCCTCTAAAGCCCGATAATGTGCAGTTACGGGGTATGATCGCCCACTGACATTAATAATGGGCGCAGCATTGAAATGTTGAGAAAATTTTTCAGTATCAATAGTAGCCGAAGTAATAACGACTTTTAAATCCTTTCTTTTATTGATCAATTGTTTAATAAAGCCCAATAAAAAATCTATATTTAAACTGCGTTCATGCGCTTCATCAATAATAATGGTGTCATAATCATTAAGCCATTTATCCCGTAAAGTTTGTTGTAGCAGAATTCCGTCTGTCATAAAACGGATATAACCATCTTTACTGTATTTTTCATCAAACCTGACTTGGTAACCTATGGCTTGTCCTAGTGGGTTATTGATTTCTTCTGCAACCCTTTGCGCAACCGACTTAGCCGCAATTCTTCGAGGCTGCGTACAAGCAATTTGACCAGTTTTTCCTAAGCCTGCTAGCAGACAAATTTTAGGGATTTGGGTGGTCTTACCTGAACCGGTCTCACCTGCGATGATGGTAACCTGATTATCCTGAATAGTCGAAGCAATTTTTTTAGCCTGTTGACTTATAGGCAAATTATCTTCTAATTCAATTTTGGGTAAAGATGTCACCCTGAGCTCACAAGCCTTTTGTGATTGGGCCAAAGCATCTAATACTCGACTTAATTGTTTGGGATTGTCTTTGGCCTTGGTCAGTTGGTTTTTTAGACGTTGGTAATCCCTGGCCAATACATGGCCAGGCATTTGAGCTATGAGCTTATCAATATCCGCTTGCACAACAACTCAACTGTCATTCGGTCACAGTTGTATCTGGCAGCTCCTTACCAGGAAACTCTTTGCCAGGGAGTTCTTTAATATACAGGTCTTGTTTAGCATATGGAATTTCGATACCTTCTTGATTAAATGCTTCGTAAACTTGTAAGTGTAATTCATGACTTATTCTACCACGAAGAACAGGTTGTGCAATCCAAACCAACAACTCAAAATCTATAGATGAAGCCCCAAATGATCTGAATCTAACCCGTGCTTTGGGGTTTTTGATCACTTCTGAGTGGGCATTGGCCACAGTCATTAAAACATCACAAACTTTCTTAGCATCCGTACCATATGCTGCACCAACTTTGATACGAATTCGGCTTTTCTCCCAGCGGCCAGCACTTTCATTGATAATTTTGGCGTTACCAATGACATTATTTGGAATGGTTATTTCAACATCATCACGAGTCAACAAACGAGTTGAACGCATACCTACTTGAGTCACCATACCACGTTCACCGGAATCCAAATTAACAAAATCACCTACTTTGTAAGGGGTATCAGCTATGATAAAAAAACCAGAAAATAAATTGGCCAAAGTATCTTTTGCGGCAAAACCAACCGCAATACCAATCACACCTGCAGATGCCAACCAAGCTGTCGGGTTAATGCCCCATATGATCAACAAAACATATGAACCCATGGCTATCAGTAGAATTTTGCCAACTAAATCAAACAATGGCATGGTTTTCGGTTGTATGATTTCAAAACGATGATTATTTCTGGATAAAGTATCCAGTATCAATCCCAATACTTTAAAACCACGCATCATCCAAGTTAATGCCAAAATTGTAGCCAATACCCTGATCAGAATGCTTTCAATGTCTCCAGACAAACCAACAGTTTTAACTGCAATACCCAAAAAGAAAAAGAAAATAGTCAGAAAAAATGGTTTGCGTAAAGTGGCTATTAACTGATCATCAACATCACTTTTAGTTCGTTTAGTAATTTGAGAGACACTCTTAATAAAAATCGTCACCCCAATCTTTGCCAAGATATAACCCATGATTACAATCAACACTGTGCCTAATAAAGGTATCGATTGAACTTGTTCCCAATAGGGCCGCCATGATTCTGGCAAGTATGAAGAGAAGTTATTAACTGCCAAGGTCACATCACTAACGGGCGCCTGATCTATCACTGGTACAGCAGTTTCTTCGTTCTGATTTTTTGTGGTTTCTTGAGCTTGCATATTCAATCCACCAATTTTAAATGTGCTTTTCTATTCGTTTTGGCATGGGCTTCTTCAGTTTTGTCACTTATATTTTTTTTTAATTCATCAGCTGGCTCTTCACTATCTTCCAACCCTTCATGTTCGACTTCAAACATCATACCCTTACCATTTTCACGGGCATAAATGGCGGAAACAGCTTCCATGGGAATAATGAGGGCATGGGAAACTCCAGAGAATCGAGCATTAAAAGTTAACAACTCATCATCCATTTGTAAATTTTGAGCGGCTTCATAAGAAATGTTAAGCACAATTTTACCGTCTTCGATGGCTGAGTCTGGGACTCGAATACCTTTATACAATGCATCCACCACAGCCAACGGAGTTAGTCCGTTATCCGAAATCCATTCATGTAAAGCCTGAATAAAATATGGCTTTACCGAAGTCATATCAGGGTCAAAAATCAAACCTATACTCTCTTTCAGCTTCAGTGATACTTTTCTTGAAGCCTTTACTTTGAAACATTCGATGAGCATAGTTACGTAAAGGTTTGGGTAACGACTCCCAGTCTAATCCATAGTGCTCTAAACGCCATAAAAATGGCACCAGATTTGTATCGACCAATGTCATATCAGTATTCATAAAATAAGGGTTTTCGCTGAACAGTGATTCTGCTGCCACTAACTCAGCAGTTAAATCATCAACAGCCTGTTGCTTGGCTTCACCAACAGCATTTTCAATTCTATCAACATATTGAAACCAACCATTTTCCAATCTAAACACCGTAAATCTCAGTCTGGCACGAGTCATCGGATCAGGTGGCATCAATGGTGGATGAGGGTAACGTTCATCTAAATATTCGGTGATTACATTAACCCCATATAGGTGCATGTCACGGTCAACTAAAGTTGGTATTTCTAATTTTGGATTATTAGCCAGTAAATCTTCAGGTGGGTCACTTTTATCAACTGAAATGATCTTACAATTGATATTTTTTGTAGCCAAAAGGAATCGAATTCGATGCGAATCAAATGCTTCCGTTTCTGAGTATATGGTAATAACTGATCGTCCACGTTCAATAATAGACACCTGATTTTTCTCCTTTATTTAAATGTTAAAAAGGGTTTCTGCAATTCAAATCTGCAAAAACCCTTCATTTTATCAAATTTTGACTTTTTTGTTAAGTGACAACGTTTTGTGTGCTTAATGTATGTCCTTAAAGTAATTTACTTTCAGCATATATGCTAGAAAGGTAAAAAGCGAAACGAACAACAACACCCATGGCGCCAATGACATTCGAATCAATTGGGCTGGTTCAGAAGAGTAATCTAAAAAGTTAACCAAGTCTCTGGCTAAATCTTTGTACTCTTGTTCATTCAATTTCCCAGCTTCCACCGTTTCAAAATTTTTGAATTCTTTAAGCTCATTGCCTTCTTCATCTGTACTGACTTCGAAGTTGGCAGTTCTGATACCCTGAAGCTCCCATAAAATATGAGGCATCGATGCATTGGGTAAAGTCAAATTATTCCAACCTGTCACCGATTTGGGATCAGCATAATAATTAATCAAAAAATTGTACAACCAATCCAAACCTCTGGCTTTGGCGATCACTGAAAGATCTGGCGGTGATTTACCAAACCATTTTTTGGCATGTTCATCACTCATAGCTATGGTCATCTTATCGGTGAATTTAGCATCAGTCAGCACCAAACCGTTCATCATCTCGTCTTCGTTTAAACCCAAGTCTTCAGCAACACGGTTATAACGTTGAAAATCCATAGAGTGACAACCCATACAATAATTCATATAGGTTTTTGCTCCGTTCCTCAGTGAATCAACAGAGCGGATATTGGTTTGTACTTTTTCACCGATGTAATAACCACCACCAGCTGCCATAATCTCAGAAGTACAAAATAAACTAATCAGTATCAATAATAACTTTTTCATCAGTGGCCCTCTATTCTGGTCGGTACTTCATGGTATTTTTCATTGCGACTGTAAAAGAATAACCAAACAAAGTAAAAGAAATAAAATGCAGTTAACACCTGAGCCATGAGTTTGTATAACTCTGTGGCACCTTGCATACCCAGCCAACCCAAAACAATGAACGCCACAGCAAATAAACTCAACATGACTTTAAACGGCCATCTTCTGTACCTAATCGACTTAACTGGAGAACGGTCTAACCATGGCAGAAAGAACAATACAACAATAGCTGCAAACATAATTAATGCTCCCAGTTGCATGTCAGGAACCGCACGTAGCATGGCATAAAAAGGCGTGAAATACCAAACCGGTTTAATTAATGCGGGTGTGACCAAAGGATCTGCTGGAACATAATTGTCATGCTCCAAGAACAAACCACCCATATCCGGCTTAACAAACACAACGAACAAGAATATCAACAAAAACACACCAACACCAAAAATATCTTTAACGGTGTAATAAGGATGAAACGGGATACCATCTAACGGTTTACCATTCTCATCTTTATGTTTCTTTATATCTACACCTTCAGGGTTGTTAGAGCCTACGGTGTGTAGAGCAGCAATATGCAAAACAACCAATGCAACAATCGCCAAGGGTAAAGCAACCACATGCAAAGCAAAGAAACGATTCAATGTAGCATCGGAAATCACATAATCACCTCGAACCCACTCAACCAAAGCATCACCAACAAATGGTACCGCACCAAATAACTGGGTGATTACTTTAGCACCCCAGTAAGACATGTTACCCCAAGGTAATACATAACCCAAAAAGGCTTCAGCCATTAATGCCAAATAGATCACCATTCCAATGATCCAAACCAACTCTCTGGGTTTTTTATATGAACCATAGAGTAGACCACGAAACATATGAAAATAAATCACAACAAAGAAGGCTGATGCCCCTGTTGTATGAAGGTATCGAATTAACCACCCCCAAGGCACATCCCTCATGATGTATTCAACCATACCGAATGCTTGAGCGGCATCAGGCTTGTAGTGCATCGTTAACCAAATACCAGTTAAGATTTGATTGACCAATACCAATAAGGCCAATGAACCAAAGAAATACCAAAAGTTAAAATTTTTCGGCGCGTAGTATTCAGACAAATGATCTTTATAAAACTGCGTTACTGGTAGCCTGTCATTTATCCAACCACCAAAACCACCTTTACTGCTTGAACTGGCAATTTTTCCCATTATGCTTGCTCCCCATCGTTACCAATTTCAATGGTGTTATCATCTAAAAATGCGTACGGTGGCACATCCAAATTGCGACTCGCTGGCGAACCTGAAAACACGCGTCCGGAAATATCAAACCTTGAACTGTGACAAGGACAGAAAAAACCACCTTTCCATTCGGTGTCAAATTGTTGAGGGACTAAATCAGGATAATACTTAGGAGAGCATCCCAAGTGCGTACAAATACCAACCACTACCAACAAGTTTTCTTTTCTAGAACGGTAGATATTATTCACATAATCTGGTTGGGTGCTGCCTTCAGAGTCCGGATCCTTCAGTTTTCCATTCAGCGATTCCAAAACATTGGTTTGTTTTGTGGTGCGATTAACTACAAATACGGGCTGACCTCTCCACATGACGTTAATCATTTGACCAGGCTCTATTTTTGAGACGTCTGCTTTTACCGGTCCACCGGCCGCTTTGGCACGTTCAGATGGCAGCCATGACTTTAAAAAAGGAACTGCTGCAAAACCTGCTCCAACCACACCAACTGCCCCGGTGCTGAGCAATAAAGTACGGCGACTTTTATTGACATTATCAGTCATTGAATTAACCCCTAATGAATATTATCTTATGAGCAGATATGGCTCATAAGTTGAATCTATTAATAAATCGGCGTGATTTTACAAGATTTTAATGTTTTTGCATAGCCAAGCTGAAATTTAATCAATAATTTTAACGCTATTTAGAAATATTAAAGACCAATTCACTAAGTCCAGATACCATATAAACGACTCTGTTTCATTTAAATTTCTTTGCATGCCTAGATCAAGCCAGAAAGCTATGAATATAGATAAAGGTTGTTTTTTCATCAAACATCGATTCACTTTGAACTTGAATCGATCTAAAACGGTCAAAACTTCTCAATGAAAACTGTTTGTATCAGTTTTTTTTTATACAATAAGCATTTGAGCAACGATCCCAAAAACCACAATGAAAACACACCTATACTTTATACTTAAATATGTAGTCATTGGTTTAGCCTGTGGTTTTTTATATATATTATTAAGCGGTCAATTGAACACTAAGAACAATCACATACAACAACCTCAATTGATGTTTTCATATGCACCTGCAATCAACAAGATCACACCATCAGTGGTCAGTATTTATACGCAAAGCACTGAAAGGATGCCCGCACCAATAGGGATTTCACCTCGTGCACCCAGTGTAACAAAAAATTATTTGGGTTCAGGTGTTGTGGTTTCACCCAATGGACACATTGCCACCAACAAACATGTTATCGACAAAGCCTCTCGTGTCGTGGTTTTTTTATGGGATAACCAAACATTTGAGGCCAGCTATGTTGGAGTGGATGCATTAACTGATTTAGCAGTGATCAAAATTGACGCTGAAAATTTAACTCCAGCCGAATTTGCTGACAGCGAACTGATCAACACAGGAGATGTGGTACTGGCGATCGGCAACCCATTTGGCTTGAACCAAAGTGCATCGATGGGTATTGTAAGCGCCACAGGTAGAAAAGGCCTCACTGACAGCCGCATCCGCACAGGCTGGGGCAATCAAAAAAATCAACTAGAAAACTACATCCAAACCGATGCAGCGATTAATCATGGCAACTCAGGAGGGCCTTTAATCAACCCTTTGGGCCAAGTTATCGGCATCA
>CALLLZ010000290.1 GCA_938008005.1 uncultured Marinicella sp.
CTTGTCCATAGTTGACGGTTGAATTTCTGCTCTGTATATTGCCACAACGATAACCGGTGGTTCGACCAGATCGACACACGGATGCGCCAATAGCCCCAACTCTGCTGCCACGAACACGAACATCCCTCACGTTACCGCCATTGTAACGAGTAACAAAAGGTAATTGACCATCACTGCTGCGTTGGGAAGCCCACGCCATATCATCACCAGGATAATTTGCACGCTGGACAGATCCTATGTTGGAACTTCCAATACGTACGTTTGTACCGCGCCCACCGCAGTGTCCAGCTGTAACAAACCCTTTTGCAGATGAACCACGAACAATCACAGGAAAGCCAATTGAACATAGCCCGCCACCAGATACGTATTCACGACCTCCATAGGTGTTAACCAAAGCGGTCGGTGTTCCTTCAGAAGTTTCGATGCGAATGATGTTGATGTCAGCTTTACTCAAAGCGACGAAGTTAATAGCAGCTTCCATGGCATCAGGGGCAACTTTAATTACGATATCATTGTTTTTAACATCTACATACATAGATTGAATGGCATTGCTTTTATCATTAGTCAGTTGTTTTGTGAGTGCCGCTGATTCATAAACTTTGGTCAACGTGTCATTAAGCGTAGACATAGTATCTTCCAGTTGGAGTAACGAATAGTTGACGTGCTTGAGGTCACTGCCATCAATGGAACTAGAGTTTTGATCAGTGGTGGCGACCACATATTTATATTGACCTTCGCCAATACGTTCCATCCAACTACCTGCATAGTTTTTACCGAACTGTATAGTTGCATTTTTTTCTATATTGGCTGCCATTTCTTCTGCTTGAATATATTGTGGTAATTCTGCTTGAGATATTCCTAAGTCTCTTTCCATGGCAGTGATATACTCCGAATTCAATTCCTGGTTGGCTTGTGATGTAGATATAAATGCTGTGAATGCGACAGCGCCTGATAATAATAAACTTAATTTGTTCATTGTTAAATCTCCCATTTATTTTTTAGTTTTAGTTTAAGACTCTAAGCATGAGTTAAAGTCTGTGTGTAAAAATAGCATAAATGTCGCTATAATACACTGGAAATATATTTTATATATTGTTAAATTGTGATCATAAGAACATTTGGCGATTTTTCCAAAGAAGGTTTTTGGGGATGAGTTCAAATTTCAGCTGAGTAAAACGTTGAATTAAGAGTGGAAATTGCCTGAAGGTATGGGTTGTGGCTCAGGAAGTTTGGAATAGCCATGAGCATAGACGAGTTATGGGTGGAGTGTGAAAGGTTGTTTATTGATGAGTGAGTGTTTTTAACTTTTCCCACACAGGCCTTTTAAGAGTGGCGTCTAACAGCAAGTCCTTGAGGCTGCTGAGATTCATATTTTGATCAGTGTCGGGCAAGGTGATGTCGTTAAAAGCCAAGGTCTTTTGAGGGTGTTGATAGGTTACAGTTTTACCATCATAATTGATGTTGTCATATGTGCATTGGTGACCTATGGCTTGAAGCATTTTCACCAAAAGCCTGAATTCGTTTTTATCTAGCTTGACCTCTTTCATGCTGTTATGAATCTGTGCTTCAATAGGTTGTTCTTGAATGGTAGGGTTTGGTTCCGAGTTTGTTACTGCGACAGTCTTGACAGGTTGTTTGACATCGCATGAAGTACTTGTGTTTTTTGGTCGGAGTTTTAATAAACCCATTTCATTGATGAGACGGTCGGTAAACATTTCAGTTGAGCCCCAGTTCGCTGTTAAATTGTAATAAAATAGATTCTGTGGCTAAGCTAATGGCTTTAGCGAAGGCTTTATAGCTATCTTCTGAAATATTTTCAATGGCTGTGAACTGCTGATTAAAAACCAGTTGGTTGTTGGCATCGTAAAGAAAAAATTCAAAAGTTGCAATTGCTTGGTTTTGTTTTTTTTCAAAAGCCAATATTCTAGTTTCTAAAGTTCGATATGTTCCAACAGCTGGGGTTAAAAAACTAACAGCCTGCCAATGATTTTCAGCCCATTGTTTGATGCGATCTTGTAATAAAACTTTGGGAGATTCGAGCCAAAAGTTATAACTGAGCTGAATCAATGAATCATCGGCTTGTGTAGCTACTATGGGTCTGCTGCCGAGAATGCTTAGGGCCTTAGGACGTTTCACCACCAAAGTATATGGCCTCAGGTTAGTGTTGACAGATAAGGGTGTGGTGGTCAGGCGAAAATATTTTTTTGTTTGGGCTTTTTTAGAGCTGCAAGCGCTGAATAACAAAGTAAATGTTAATGTGAATAATAAGGTATTAAATGGCTTCATAGATCGTCATCCGAGACTTCAGCATCTGATGAAAAAATCAGGCTGGAAGGGTTTTTTCTAATTAAATTGGTGGCTTCATTCAAATTCATACTGGCACTTTCAATTTCATTGGTGATGCTGTCGAGCTTGTTGGATAAAGCCAGCATGCTGCTTGCGGCAGTTTTCATTAATAATGCCATGTCAGAATCATCGGCTGAGATCAGACCTCTGGCATCTTTGGCCAGTCCATTTAGGCTGACTAGGCCTTTATCAAGCTCTGTGATTGAGGTTTGCATTTGATTGCTGATTTGTACAAGATTAGCCATAAATAATTCAATGTTTTTAATGTTCTTATTGCTGACCATTTGATTGGCATTCTGTAATAATTCATTGAGTTGAACAGTAGACGATTCAACATTACCCATGATGGTTGGTAAACCTTGATCTATTTGTAAAGTGATGCTATCGAGTCTTTCATGCAGCATGTCCAGCATGGGTTTAATTTTTTCTTCGGTGATGTCAGTGATGTTTTCTGATACACCTCCCAGCTGGGCAAATAAGTCAGCCGGTGGTTGACCAGGTATGATGTCATCAGGTTTAAAGTAAGTAGTCGCTTCACCACCATTGATGTTGATTGACATGTCAGCCAGAAGTCCTGCTGAATTGATTTGTGCAACAGAGTCGTTAGGTATTCTCCATTCCTTCATGACTGAATAACTGACTTTGAAATCGAGTTTAGTTTTTTTATATTCAGGCTTGATCGTTTCAACTTGGCCAATCCGATAACCTTCAAAGAAGACAGGAGTGCCATAGCTTAATCCAGTGACGTTGGCATAATAGCTGTGGTATTCTGTGGCGTCTCCTTCCTTGCCGGTCATTTTAACCAAGAGCCACAGTGTGAAAATCGAAATCACTAAAGTGAACAAGCCTACCCAAAAATAATTGCTGATGTGTCTTTTCATGTGAGTGTGTAGTTCTCCTGTGTCAAGCGTCTGAGGTATTCAGAGGGGTTTAATTTATCATGTCTTGAGCGACGTTGTAGTAAATCCATCACCCGCTTGTTGTCCGATTTTTGAATCTCTTCAACGCTACCCGTGATGAGATTTTTGCCTTTGTCGAGTACTGTAATTCGATCAGCAATTTTAAATGCACTGTCTAATTCATGGGTCACTACAACCATAGACATTCCCATGGTATCACGAAGTGATAAGATCAAGTCATCAATTTCTGAGGCCACAACAGGGTCCAGACCGGCTGAGGGCTCATCGAAAAACAACAATTTAGGGTCCAATACAATTGCACGAGCCAAAGCCGCACGTTTAATCATTCCGCCAGATAATTGGGATGGCATTAATTTATGAAAGCCACCCAAGTTAACCACTTCTAGTTTCATTCTTGATATGATGCGAATGGTGTTTTCATCCAGATCTGTAAATTCACGCAAGGGCAGTGCTACATTGTCTCCTACTGTCATTGAAGAAAATAAGGCGCCGCTTTGGAATGAAACACCTATGTCTTGTTTGAGTTTCAACTGCTCATTAAAGCTGATGGTATGCATGTCTTTGCCCAACAGTTCAATTTGTCCCTGCGTGGGCTCATAAAGTCCAAGCATATGCCACAATAGGGTGGACTTGCCCGAGCCACTGCCGCCCATAACAACGCGGATTTCACCTTTTTTAACTTCGAAATTTACGCCATCTAAAATTTTCCTTTGGCCATAATGAGTGACTAAATCTTTGACTTTGATGACTGTCTCATTGGACATGGTTTTTTTATGATTCATTTGACTTGAATCGTCATTTTTGTTTGCTGAACTCATGCCTTTATTGGGTCAAGAAATAACTGGCAATCATATCTGCCAGAACAATGAATGATATTGAAATCACCACAGCTGTGGTGGTGGCTTTACCCACTCCTTCTGCACCACCTGTTACATGGAAACCTGTAGTGGCACCTACCAATACGATGATGACGCCAAAAACTACGCTTTTGACCAAGCCCTGCATCAAATCACCAATCACCAGTACATTGAGAGATTCGACCATATAAGCACTGATACTCATATTCAAATCTGCCACACTGAAAATGGCACCGCCAAAAATAGCCATGGCATCAGCTGCAATAACCAATAGTGGCATGGAGATGATTAGCCCCAATAATGGTGGGAGTACCAAATACCGTACTGGTACCACGCCGATGACTTTCAAAGCATCAATCTCTTGTGAGACTACTTGTGAGCCAATGCGTGCTGCAATAGCTGCTCCAGATCGTCCTGCAACGATAATGCCAGTAATTAAGGGCGAAAATTCACGTGTAACTGATTTGGCAATGGCCAATAAAACTTGTGACTCGGCACCAAAATCTGACAAAGCATAAAGTAGCTGAATAGATAACATCATGCCAACCACGAAAGACAATGCCATCACGATGGGAAGTGCATCAAATCCATTGACCCTGATTTGTTCAACCACTTGTCTGAGGCGTACTTTTTGTTTGTATCTTCGACCTACTATTAGCCAATAAAAACTGTCCCAAAATAAACGCATGGCAAAGCCAATTCGTTCAATGGATTGATAAGTCCAGAGGCCTATACTTTCTATTTTATCGATTAACCCTTTAGTCAATGTCAAACACCTGGTCCAAACGAGCCAACTCAAGGATGCTCCTGACTTGGTTGCTTGGGTTGGTTAAGCTGAAGGTGCGCCCATTGCTGTTAGCAAATTGTAACCCTT
>CALLLZ010000291.1 GCA_938008005.1 uncultured Marinicella sp.
ACATTGACATTCGTCCCATCAATTTGGATATCTGGCGTTGAACCATCTGCTGTACCATCAATGTAATCAATGTTCCAAGCAGCACTGTGATCGCCATAAGACCATCGAACATTCATTGTACTTCTCAGATCTGGCGCGCCAGCAAAACCGACCAAATCTTGTTCAGAAGTTACTGTCGAGAAGAAAGAAGGGTTATCATTACTTAAAATATATGATGTATTCCAAGAAGCGTTAAACAAACCAAAATCTGTATTTAAATCATAATTAAGATTTAAATTCACACCAGTTGTGGTAAAGCCAGGTCCATTTTCTGTTGAAACAAATGCTTCATCAATAACACCAGATGGCCCCCTTACTAAGCGATTATCTGGAAAAGCCGCAGTTAACGCTGCTAATGTACCAGCTTGTTCATTATAAATAAGATCTTGTACAGTAACATTAGTAATTACATTATCAACTTCTAAATCAAAGTAATCCAAACCTGCTGAGAAATTTTCAGTGAAGTTATAAACCACACCAAAATTCAAAAACTCACTGGTTTCAGCACCTAAGTTAGAATTAGATTGATTGGTGGTGTTGAACTGTTGCTGAGCACATTGGTCAGCTGGCGTACCTGATGTTTCACAGAAAACGTAATCAATAGCAGCGTTAGCACCGAACGCATCAGCTTGAGTTAATTCAGCCAGTGTAGGCGCTCTGAAGCCTTGACCCCAAGACAATCTAACTAACATGCTATCAAGTGGTCTCCATGAGAAAGCCACTTTAGGTGATGTCTCATTACCAAAATCACTGTAGTCATCATAACGAACAGCCAAACTCATATCTAAGGTATCTGTGAATGTATACAAACCTTCATAGAAGAAACTGGTTACGTCACGAGTGGCAGCAGATGAGTTACCTGCACTACCACCAACTAGACCCGCTTCAGATTGTGCATCAACTTTTGAGAAATATACAATGTCCTGATACTCACCACCAAAGTAATGAGTAATGGGGATATCATTGATAGCACCCAACTCAAGATCGATACCAGCAAAGTATTGAGTGAATTCATTTCTGTCGTTTTGTACAGTAGTCGCTCCTAGATTGGCTAAACCTGCCTCTGAACTGAAATCAGTTCCTCCATACAAGTTATAGAACAAACCAGAGAAACTTAAGAACGTATCACCAATATTGGTATTCTGTTGGGTATTGCTGTGCGCAAAAACTTCCCAACCAATATTTAAATCAGTATCAGTATCCCCTCTGAAACCGATTAAGTAATCTTGCATGGTATCAGTTGACTGACTGTCACGATTACCTAATTGAAACCAACGGAAACGTCCAGCAACTGGAACATCATATGGGTTGTTTACATTACCAACTGGAACACCACCTAACCAAGGAGCCGCCGGAGGCGCATAACGACCAAATGATTCATTATTGGTATTAACAAAACGACCATACATTTCAACATTGTCAGTAATGTCATAATCAGCAGATACGATCACAGAATTACGCTCAGAGGCTGCCAAATTAGCAGAAACATTGGCATAGGCGAAACCACAGACCTCACCACCAGCTCCATTATTTCCTTCAGCCAATCTACCAACAAACCCTGGTACAGTTGCTGCTAAAGTATCACAGATAGGTGAAGCTTCAAACAAGCCCGTGTCAGGATTAACAATGGTTGCACCAAAGTTACTGATACCATCAGTTTCAGCAGTACCCCTTTCGATGATGCCGTTACCGTTAAGATCTTCCATACGTGCAGCCGTATAAGGTCTGTCAACGTCGAAAATAGGATCTTGTCGATAATGATCGAAAGACATGGTTACACTGCCGCGCTCATTGGCTGAGCCAATAACGAAAGAGTGGTAGTTCTCATCAGCGCCATCTGCATCAGCACGACTCAAACCTATGGTCGCACTCGCGCCACTGTAATCTGATCTAGTAATGATGTTTACAACACCAGCAACCGCATCAGAACCGTATACAGCTGATGCGCCATCACGCAATACTTCAATACGCTCTACTGCAGCAGTTGGTATGGTGTTCAAGTTAATGGCTGTTCCACCAAATGTAGGCGAACCAGGCAATCTCTTACCGTCTAACAAGATCAATGTTCTGTCTTGTCCAGCACCAAGCAGTGACAAACCAGCTTGTGATTGTGCACCACTACCAGATCTTTGGTTGAATGAACCAAAGTTGTTAAAAGGCGCTTCACGTAAAAAGTCAGCAATGGTTACTTTACCAGTTGCTTGAATGTCTTCAGCGGTAAAAACCTCAACAGGACTGGCGCCTTCAAAGTCTACACGCTGAATGCGCGAACCAGTTACGGTTATCTTACCTTGTTCTTCGATGTCTTCATCAGATGTCTGCGCAATAGCTACAGTTCCAAAAGCAGAAGAAGTGATAAAACCTGTCAACAATGCTTGTTTTATCGCACTGGTAATAGGGTTGCGTTTTATTTTCATTTATTATTCTCCAAATTATTATCCATGAGCTAACTCAAAAAGATTTTATCTATACAGGCTCCTATTCTGGAGCAGCCCAATTAGAAGTACTAACTATATAATACTAAGCAATACATACTAATTTTTACATACTAACACTTTAGTTTATTAAAAAAAAGAAACAATGTGGATTTTTTACATTTTTATAACATTTTTTTACTGTGATTTTTTTGAGCTTTTTGCTGGTTATTCTCTACATTTAGAATTGATCTGCCAACTAAACCGCTTTGACCTAAAACAAAAAAAACAAACAAACTGTATTTATACTTTAAATTTATTAACCCAAAATCTATTCCAATTTATTAAGCTATAATTCGTGGATTCTATAGTTATCACGGTATAAGCACTTGAAGCCAATCATCAACGTTCAGTTCATGCGAGCCATAGCCACATTTGGAGTTGTTATTCATCACTTTTCAACTCAATATTTTTCTAGTGGCGGCTCAGATAGCAATTGGTTCTACTACATTTTCAACCAAATTGGCCCTGTAGGAGTAGACTGTTTTTTTGCCGTCAGTGGCTATATCATGTGGATAACCACTAACAAACAAGACAACAATACCAAAGCCACCAAAGTTTCAATTTTTGTCTACAAAAGAATCACTCGCATCTACTTTGGATACTGGCCTTACTTTTTATTAGCGATATTAATCATTTCGATATATCCGAACCTCATATCTAACCAGACCAATTTATGGGGTTCATTTTTTTTAACGGAACCATCTACTTCAAAACTATTAATTCAAGTGGCGTGGACACTTCAGTATGAACTATATTTTTATGGCATGTTTGCTTTATTACTGCTGTTTCCAAAAAGCTATGCTGTCAAAACAATCTATTCATTGATAACGATCATATTAATCTACCACCTATATATTTATACGAATATTGAGGACCCCATCAAGCTTCAACATTTACAACAAAATTTCTTTTTATCGCCTTTGTGCTTAGAATTTTTTGGAGGGTGCTTGCTGGGCCATTATTTCCAAACCCGCAGAATCAAAAGACTGCTTCCTATCATACCGATAGTGCTTGCACTGTTTATTTTTGCTATTTACTACCAGGAAAAAGTCATTTCTACACTGTTGATAGACAATACATATATCTTAATGAGGGTAATGATATTTGGAACAATAGCTATTCTATCATTAGGCGCCCTTATAGAACTGGAGTTGAGAAGCCGGGTGGTTTTAAAAAGATTCTCCATTCTGTATGGAGGTGCATCCTACAGCATTTATTTATCTCATACTTTGGCAATAGCTTTGGTATACGCTTTAGGATGGCAGGGCTGGATGCAACAAAACAGTCAGTTTCCCGGCCTTTGGATATTTGTAGTTATGCTATTCACATTAGCTTACAGCATTATCCATTATATTTGGGTAGAGAAACCTTTGATGTCAATGGCCAAATATTTTCAGAAACAACTATTTAGAAACTCTGTTTAGACACTGAGACTTAAACTATTGACTTAAATGACTCCTATTTTGCCGGGGAATTAACAACAATGAAGTTTGCCGACCGTTGATGTATTCAACACGCTCACCATCGAAGAAGGCGTCTTCTTCTAACATGATGCGAATTTCTTTATCCCATTCTTTTATATAAGTAGCTGCATTTAACTCTATGGCATAAGCTGTATTGGCATGCAAAGGATAATCGCCTGTATGCGGCACACCATCTTGTGAATCCCACATTCCCACAGTACTACCAGCACCATGGCCGTAATAGCCAATTGGGTGGGTGTAAATAGCTGGCTTAAGTCCTTCATTAATCGCTTGCCTTCTCGACATTGCGAGCACTTCATTTCCAGTTCTACCAACCTTGAAATTTACTGTGAGAATGTCTTGTAAGCGATTGGCTTTTTTAAGTGCTTGTATTAAATACGCCGGCGCTTGTTGTTCTCCTGCCTTTAACACATAAGCATGCTGCTGGGTATCGGTATTAAGCCGTAAATAGGTAATACCCAAGTCAACATGAATTAAATCACCTGGTTGAATGATGTTCTCCGCGGCCCTTTTGTCAAAAGTTCGCAAATGATCAAACTGTTCCTTATCTGCTCTTTGGATTGATACAGATGGATGAAACCAAGTATCTAGTTTCAGTGACTTTATGTGTTCACGATACCACCAGGCCAAATCTTCTGTAGAAGTTACGCCTGGTTGGATTGCCACTTCCGATAAACCTGTCGCTAAAATATCATGCGCAATATGAACAATTTGTGGGTAAATGGCCATTTCAGAAGCCGTGCGGGTTTCCATCCAATTAATGGCCAACATCTCAGCACTCACCACTTTATTTTGGACTGAATCAGGTATTGACTCCATAAACCCTTTATATTCAGCGTGAGTCAAGCCATCAGCTTGACCAAAGTACCGAGAATAATTTAAACCAATTTTTTTAGGTTGCTTTTCTTTTATTATTTCAGCCAACCGCGCCCATTGATCAGGTTGTTTGTCTTTATCCCATGATTTTTTAAACACTTGACCCACATCGTATCTGGCCACAGCCATGGTTTCAACACCCAAATCTTTGCCAGATTCATCAACACCCTGATCAAACATCACCAAAACAGTGCGTCGTCTGGCCGCATGCCAAATCGCTGGCAGCATGGTGCGAATTACAGGGTCTTCATTGTATTCCCGAGCTATTACTATCCACATATCTATGCCGTTATGCCGCATCAACTGAGGCAATACTGTTTGGATTTTTTCTGCCAACAGTCGATCAATAACAGCCGCCTGAGTTTTAAGAGGCAAAATTTGAGGTATTTCTGCCTTGCTTGCTTGAAATATTACCAAGCTGACTATTAGAAATATTTTGATCATGTTATTTATCGCTATCATTAATTATTGATTTAACTGATGGTTTTTTTAAAAGCCCTTCATCAGGTGACATTTGTTTTAATTGAAGCACTTTTCCTGGTTGAGAAAAGTAATTCTCACCACTGCTTTTTAACTCGTCAGGAACCTTCACAGGAACATGAACGCCAGTGTGGTGCGTGGCATTGATACGATCAGATAAAATTTTCTTACCTGACTCACTGGTCAAAAACCAGTAAGGCGGAAAGGCATTACCTGTTACTAATTTCTGCCAATAGTTGGATAATGGTTTAAAGTGTACATCATCAGGGTCTGCATCACCCATGTGCATCACAGTCACCACTTCGTTTAAGGTCACTCGATAAACTAAATTTGAAACATCTGCCCTACCTGGCCAGCCAGCATGTGGAATTCTAACGACTTCAACTTTGATCCCCTTAAAATACAATTCAACCGGTTGATCTCCATATGCCAAATCAACACCCCTGACTTGATTTTGTAAATCATCAAAACCATCAATGCCTTTGAGTTGATCAATGGCCTGAGTTGGGGCTAACAATTTGGTTTTGGGATGAGCTTTTAAATACTCGATCACATCTTTGGCATCAAAATGATCACCATGAGCATGACTGATAAGAATCATCTCTATTGAGTCAAACGGCGCTTTACCAGAAAAGATGGCTACCCTGATATCATCAGGCACCAGCTGATAATTGTTATAATGATTATGAAAAAATGGATCAAACATGATTTGTTGATCACCATGACTGACCATCAAACCCGCATTGCCTAAATAAGTGACTTCACCTGCTTGTGCAATGACTGCTGAATTCATTTTCAAATGATGGGTTACATCATGGGCATTCGTTATAAAGACCACAAACATTAAAAAGCTTAAAACCATATTTTTCATGAGTGTCACTTATTATTGATAAAGTCTAATTATATGATGAAATAGATCATTCTGTTATCACACCTTGGCAGAATTAAGATTACAATACGCAAATGTCAGTTTCTGAACACACAAAAGGTTTAAATGCCGGCTTATTTTGCTTTGTCTTTTGGGGATTTGCGCCTGTATATTTCAAGTGGTTACAGCATGTACCTGCGATAGAAATCATTGCCCACAGGATTATTTGGGCGGCCTTACTACTGCTGTTGTTTTTAGCTGTCAGAGAAAGAAAGCAGTTAGCACACTCACTCAAAGTTTCTAAAAAACAACTGTTCATTCTTTTTATCAGTGGTTCACTGGTCATCAGCAATTG
Source organism: uncultured Marinicella sp. (assembly GCA_938008005.1). Taxonomy (GTDB): domain Bacteria; phylum Pseudomonadota; class Gammaproteobacteria; order Xanthomonadales; family Marinicellaceae; genus Marinicella. Next base: position 6,580 of record CALLLZ010000291.1, read on the forward strand.
GCTGATATTCGTTTGGGCAGTAAATGATGGACAGATTTTAGCCACATCACTGGGGTACTTCATTAACCCGTTGGTTAATATTTTCCTCGGTATGTTGTTTTTACATGAAAGGTTGAACAAGGTGCAAATCATTGCCTTGGTCATTGCCGCATCAACCACGGTCTATTTAGGTGTATTTATTGGTGAACCACCTTGGATTGCCCTGGCATTGGCTGTGACTTTCGGTTTATATGGCTTGGTCCGAAAACAATTAAACGTTAGGCCGCTGATAGGTTTATTTTGGGAAACCACATTGTTACTGTTTCCTGCTCTGATCTTCTTAATGATGACACAAAATAACAATAGTTCAGCGCCACTAGACAGTCAAACCATCTGGTTGTTGATTTTTTCAGGCTTGATCACAATTTTACCGCTGGTAGCATTTAACTATGCAACCAAACGACTGACCTTAACCTTGGTCGGCTTTTTACAATACATTGCTCCCACCATCAGTTTCTTAATTGCGGTGTTGTTTTACGGTGAAGAATTTACTTTCGGGCATAAAATTGCCTTTGCAGGTATTTGGTCAGCCTTGCTGATTATCAGTTGGCAACCGATACAGCGGATGATCAAACGAAAACCCAATGTCAGTTAACCCTACTTTAAGATTTGATCACTGCAAATCAAGTGCATGGGCTTTGAGCAGTTTAATATCCACCACTTCCAAAGTTCGAAAATGAGTACCACACATATGTACTTGTGGCGCGACACCTGCTTTGTAAGCTTGTAACCAACGCGTGGCGCATAAACACCAGCGATTACCCGCTTGTAACCCAGGAAAGTTGAATTCTGGATGAGGTGTGGTCAAATCATTACCCATGCGTTTTGAAAATTGTAAAAAATCATCTGTTAATTGCACACAAACCGTATGTATACCCATGTCCTCTTTTGCAGTATTACAACAACCATCACGAAAAAAACCAGTCACAGGATCATCACTGCATGGCTCTAAAACTTCACCATAAACATTTAAACTCTCATGCTTAACCATTAGCTACTCACCACAAAAAAGCACCATTTTACCTGAGAGTCATGCGTTGTGCATGAATTTAACGAGCAACAAAGCAACGACCATTACCAGCATGTAATACTTTGATCCATAAGTAAAAACCAATGGTTAGAAAACATACAAAACCACTCTTTATTTCCATTTGTGGGTAAACAACTTCCAAAAGATCAAATTCAATTCAACCTTCATTAAAAATGATATTAACCACCCTATTATCAAAAAATACATTACTTAACTGGGATTTTTTCTGTTCTACTGCAAGATTGTGATTATAATGATATAGTGCTTAAGTTTTACAGTTCAGTTGGTGTCGTTTACTGAGACAATGAAATAATATGTTTCACTCAACGCATCTCAAAACCATACAATTTAAAGGATTAAACTCAATGATTTATCGCCATTTTCTGTTCTTCATCGCCACTATTACTGCCTTATTAACCCAACCAGTTTCAGCCAACTTTAAACAACAACGTCCTGACGATGTACATGAGGAAAAATGGTTGTCTCTCAAATCAGCAGTGCAAGAGGCCAAATTCCTACCTTCTCCTGCAGGCACAGGCGGGGCCAACAGCGAATTTGGTCGGAGTATTTCAGTCGATGGCGATCGCGCACTGATTGGAGCGCCACGCATGGTTGAAAGACGCGGCGCTGCCTTTATTTATGAATACGATGGCTCACAATGGAATGAAACTCAACTGCTTTTACCAGCCGATATTGCACGTACACGTCAATTCGGTATTTCAGTCAGTTTATCTGGCAATACTGCTTTAATCGGTGCAAATCTATCCGATGATTTATTTTCAAATTCCGGTTCTGCTTATGTTTTTAAACAGATCAATGGCCTCTGGGTCGAAACAACCAAGCTTACTGCCAGTGATGCTGGGGAACTCCATTATTTTGGCACCTCAGTCGACTTGGCCTCATCAGGAGACAGGGCTTTGATTGGTGCCTATAGAGCTGAAGGAAATGACAGAGAATCTGGTGCAGCTTATGTATTCGATTTTGATGGCAACAAATGGAATGAAACTGCGAAGTTAACGGCCAGTGATGGTGGTTTCGTTGATTGATTTGGGGTCACTGTCAGCCTCTCAGGTGATCGTGCGATGATTGGCGCTCCCAGGCACAACGGCCCATTAAATGGTACTGATTCAGGAGCTGCTTATGTTTTTGAATATGATGGTAATAATTGGTTACAAACAGCCAGATTAAGAGCTTTTGATGGTGCCAGCGAGGATTATTTTGCCTACACTGTCAGCTTAGAAGATAATCGAGCAATTTTAGCTGCTCGTTTTGACGATGATAAGGGGGATAATTCAGGTTCAGCTTATGTCTTTGATTTCGATGGAACCACTTGGAACCAAAGTACTAAATTGACAGCTGCCGATGGCGCTGCCGGTGATTATTTTGGCAGTTCTGTCAGCTTAGTTGGTGATCAAGTTTTGATTGGAGCTAGGTTACATGACCTGGGATCTAGAGATGAAGGGGCAGCTTACCTGTATGACTTCAATGGCATCAGCTGGAATCAAAGCACTAAACTCATTAGCAGCGATGCCATTCAAGGTGATTATTTTGGCTACTCTGTGAGCTTAGCGGCAGACCGGATTTTAGTCAGTGCTTTGGGTGACGACGACTTAGGTCCTTCCTCTGGTTCGGTTTTTGTGTTTGATCATGATGGCAGCTCTTGGGTAGAAAACCATAAAGTAGTTGGCAGAGGAGGTGCTGCTCGAGATCAATTTGGCCACACTTCCGTCAGCCTATCTGGCAACAAGGCTTTAGTTGGTGCATACAGTGATTTTGAACCAGGGGTGGGGTACTCAGGAACTGCCTATATTTTTGAATACGATGGCAACACCTGGAGTGAACAGGCTCAATTAAAATCCTTTGATGCACCGAATGGAGAATGGTTTGGTCGAGCGCTCAGCTTAAGAGGTGATCGAGCCATCATAGGTTCCTACCGCACTTATTCGGCTTACATTTTTGAGTTTGATGGCAGTAACTGGGTTGAAATGGCCAAATTATCACCTTCAATTGCTCAGAACGGTGCAGTTTTTGGCATTGCTGTGGACATTGAGAGTGATCGTGCGGTGGTAGGCACCAGAGAAGATGGCGCTGGCGCCGCATATATTTATGACTATGATGGCATCCAATGGAATGAAACGACTCAATTAACAGCCAGCGATGGTGAGCAAGGTGACCTGTTCGGTAACTCAACGAGTTTGTTGGGTGACCGGATGGTGATTGGCGCCAGAGAAGATGATGATACAGGCACTGATAGTGGCTCTGCTTATGTCTTCGATTTCGACGGCAGCAACTGGCATGAAACCACTAAACTCACCGCCAGCGATG
>CALLLZ010000292.1 GCA_938008005.1 uncultured Marinicella sp.
GTATGAGTCAAATGGATTCTTTACGTCAAATAGACATATTGCCAACTGGACCAGAAAACGCTCGATGATTTTGCTTTTGCTAACAAATGTCTGCTATGGAATGCACTCGTGAACCAACCACTATCAGATACGGCCAAAAAAATCATGCAATGTTGCCGGCAAGGACAATTGAATCAAATGCTCGATTTGATGGATGCAGGTTTAGAACTTGAAGCAGTCAACCACCCTGATTTTATGCCATTAAATGCAGCACTTAAAAATGGACGTTGGAAAATTGCCAAATACCTTTTGGAAAATCAAATGGTCCCTCACAAGACCAAGTGCCCACCCTTAATCGCTGCCACCCAATACAAAAAAGACTTAACTCAAGGTCTTGAACTGGTGTTCGCACACACCGCAGACCTAGATGTAACCGACCAGAATGGACGCACTGCATTGATGACAGCATGTTTATTAGGCCATGAAAAGAAGGTCAAGTACTTACTCAACAACCAAGACAGTTTAGCTGTAACCGATCATGCTGGCATGAATGCTTTTCTGGATGCTGTAATCAGCCAGTCAAGTCAAATCATTGAGCAGTTAATAGGGCTAGGTGTGGATGTACACCATCAGAACAAACAGCGTGACAACGCCTTGTTAATTGCAATACAACAGCAAAATCCCAGTCAAAAAATCATTAAAACATTACTTGAAAATCAAATTGACCCAACTACAAAAAACCTAAAAGGTAAATCTGCATTAACTGTAGCTGAAAAAAAGCATCCCATCATATTTAAGCTGATGATAAAAAAAATAGAGGCTGAAAAACAAATTGAATTGCCGTTATTCGCTTCGACAGAAGAAGCCGAGCATAAATCGTTTAATCAAGCTACAAATAACCAAAGGATTCAACTTGAAGTTGAAAAAACTGACAACTCAATTGAAGTTGTTGAGCGGATAGAACCGATTATTAATAAAGACAACTTTGCTGATACCACCAAACAACTGTGGTTTGATGCCATAGCTACAGGAAATTTAGGGCGTCTCAATCAATTGAAAGTCAAAGGTATTGACGTAGATTTAATGGATAATAAAGGGTGTACTGGGTTGATACATGCAGCCGGAAAAGGCCACAGAGCTGTTGCATCATACTTAATTCAAAATAACGCCAATATTGAACACCGTTCTCATAATGGCAGCACACCTATGTCCAGTGCTATCATCAGTAATTCACGTACTTTGGTCGGTTTACTGATCACGCACGGTGCTGAAGTTAATGCCCTTGGTCCTGGCAATTATCCGTATTTATCTTTGGCGGCAACCCAATGGAGTGAGGCCTGTGTAAGCATGTTATTGGACGCAAAAGCGAATATCAGTACCACTGATGAGGCCGGTATGTCTTTGTACCACAACGTTGCCATTGCCGCAGAGTACTATGGCAACACCGCTAAAGCCAAAAGCACTTTGCGACTAATTCATCAATATGGTTTAGACATCAACACCCAAAACCAAGAAGGCAACACTGCTTTACATCTGATATGTGGTGCCATGAAAAATAGCAACTACAACGTTGATGACAGCCACATTGCAAATATCTCTCATGAGATGCTCAAATTAGGTGCCAACCCAAAAATCAATAACAACTCAGGTTTCACTCCGATACAATACGCGAAGCAACATGGCCTATTAAATACCAATGGGGTCATCTTATCTTTCTTGGATGTGTGGTAAGTGAACAGAAGAAAATTAGAACAAATATTTCAACAACATCAACATTTGATAGAAAAAGCCGTGTACAGCCAAAACATTCAAATCAATGGTGTTACAGCTGATGATGTCTATCAAGAAGTATCTATTCGATTAATTAAAATTTTAGAAAGTGACCGAGAAATAGAAAACCTTTCGTCTTATATATACAGAACAGCTGCTAATGTGATTGTTGATTTAGCCAGAAAGCATAAAAGACACTTACAAGATGTCACTTTACCTGGGCAAGATCATGAGAATGAAATCTTTCAGGCTGACTTAGTAAGTCAAGATGCAGAACCGGATAGAATCATTCATGATGATGAAATTCGACAACAAGTATTTGCAGCGATTGAATCATTACCTGAAAGTCGCAGAATTGCCGTTAAGTTGCGTTTACAAGGCTATTCAGTTAAAGAGATGTCAGAGCTTACAGGCTGGCCTTTTTACAAAGCAGAAAACCTGTCTAAACGAGCCATGACAGCCTTGAAAGACAAACTTAAAAAAATGAATATCGACTACCAAATTGATTGATACGAGAATTGACGATGAAACAGAAAAAAATTGAACTAACTGAAAGCCAATTGGCAGAATTGTTTCAAGATAACAGCAAGAAACACACTTCTCAAAGTAATGCCAGTGATTGTTTAACTGCCAGTGCTGCCTCATCGAGTCGCCTTAATCATCTCGAAGACCTAATCAGTGATCACAGCACTGCTCAGGCACTAAAAGCATCAGTAGGCTTGAAAGATTGGAGCCAAGTTATGGCAAAATCGATTGAAAGTAGTCGACAGTCTTGGTTCAGTTTGTTAGGTATGAAAACACCACTTAAAACTGCATTTGCTACCGTAACATTCGCATTTTTTCTTACCGTGGCAATGCCTGAATTCAGCGAATTAAACTCCCAAGAACCAATTCAAGTAGCTGTTGCTCAACAAAACATGGCTCAAGATGACATCATTTCCAGCAACGCCTTCGATGAGAACAACGATCGGTTAAGTCAAGGCGGCTTTGACTACAATGAAAATAACAATTCAGATCAGGACAGTTTATTCAATGCAAGTTTTGGCTGATTTTGTATAAATAAATTCACATAAGAACATATATACGTGCAAACCATTGAGGTTTGGCTGAAAAACCAAAAACAGCGTACCCAACTTGATGAAATAAATTTAACTAACCATGATTTACAGCTGTTGCTCGAACATCTGTTAGGTAAAAATCGTGCGTGGATTTACACCCACCCTGAATACCAATTAACACCCACTCAAATTGATCAACTCACCATATGGCTGAAAGCCCTTCAAAAAGGTAAGCCAATGGCCTATATTACAGAAGAAAAAGAGTTTTGGAACTTGATCTTCAAAGTTAATTCTCACACTTTGATTCCCCGCCCTGATTCAGAAATTTTAATTGAAACAGTTATTGAATTACATACAAACAAGCCACCGCAACAGATATTAGATTTGGGCACTGGCAGCGGCGCATTGGCAATTGTATTGGCAAGTATCTACCCCAACTCTGATGTGCTGGCAATTGATCAATCTGTCGAAGCCTTGGCAGTTGCCAAACACAATTCCAAACTTAATCAGGTCAATAATGTTACATTCAAACAATCAGACTGGTTTGGCGCATTAAATTCAAGTCAATTCAATTTAATCATAAGTAATCCACCCTATATTGCTGCAAATGATTCTCATATGGAAGCTTTACGTCATGAACCAATTGACGCTCTGGTTGCAGATCAAAATGGACTCGAAAATTATATACGCATTACTGCAAGAGCGAAAGACTTTCTTGTCGATGGGGGATTACTCATATTTGAGCATGGATGGCAACAACGAGAACAAGTGCAAAATATATTTAAAAATGCCGGATTTCAAAACATCGGTTCACGAAAAGATTTTGCAGGGAATGACCGAGTCACATTTGCCTACAAATGAAGACTTTTCAACAATTGTTTTTATACAGTTGAGAACTACTTTTACATCCTTATTTTTCCAGTTATCACTTGCCAATACATCACCCAATCCCCAGCAAAGCTGTATAGTGGGTATTTGAAGGTTGCAGGTTTATTTTTTTCAAAGAAAAAATGCCCTACCCAGGCAAAACCATAGCCTAAAATTGGCAACAGCCACAACAAATACCAGTTTCGACTCCATATGACGATTATCAACAGCAAAATCACCAAAGTTGAACCAATAATATGTAAACGACGACAAGTTAAGTTATCGTGCTCAGCCAAGTAATACGGATAAAATTCTGCGAAAGTCTTAAATGATTCAGTTTTTTCATTCATTACTTAAGTTTACCACAGCACTCTCAACGGCTATAATTATTAACTTATATAAATGGGGAATTTGTGTTGAGAAAGCTTAATTCAATAATATTCATAACTGCTGCAATATGGCTCAGTGCCTGCCAGACAGAAAGTCAAAACCCTTATGACAATACAGCTTCGGCTGCCATTGATGGTCAAAAAATATACCGCCATTCAATTGATGGAAAACCTACCAGTTTAGACCCGATTAAAGCCTCTTCTGTCTACAGTAACATGCTGGTGGTCAACATTTTCGACACACTTTATAGCTACAAATATCTTGCAAGACCATATGAATTGAAACCCAATTTAGCGATATCTATGCCTCATATCAGTAACGACGGCTTGGTTTACACCATTAAAATCAAATCCGGTGTCATGTTCCATGATCACCCTGCTTTTACTGATGGCATTGGCAGAGAACTTAAAGCTCATGATTTTATCTATACGATTTTACGTTCATTTGACCCAAAAAACTCAGCAACCGGCGCCTGGTTGTGGCAAGATAAAATAGCTGGTTTACGCGAATGGAAAGCCCAAGGTGCAAACTATGATCAAACTGTTTCAGGCTTAACCGCTCTTGATGATTACACCATACAGATCAGCTTGCTCAAACCCTACCCACAATTAACTTATTCTCTTGCCATGGGATTCTCAGCCATTACGCCAAGAGAAGTGGTTGAAGCACTCGGTGCAGAGTTCGGCTCCAAACCCATTGGTTCAGGCCCGTTTATCTTGGATCGTTTTAATTCTGAAATTGCTTTCTTAATAAAAAATAAAAACTTTCGTCAAGAACCGTTAGATATTTATGCTGAAGGCTTCGATCCCATTAAACATCGCAGATTTGGCATAGAAGCGTTACAAGACAAGGTGTCTCCCTTTATTGATCAACTTGAAGTGCACTTCATCAATGAATCAACATCTCGATGGCAATCCTTCACCAAAGGCAATGAAATTCAATATACAACAGTGCCTAAAGACAAACAAAACACTGTGTTGTTAAGCCATGACCCCATACAACTGCATCCACAAATTACTGACAATTATTATCATAGCTTTGGTATGGAAGCTGGGTTTGTATACCATGGTTTTGACATGACACACCCTATTTTTGGCAACAACGGGGACCCTGAACATGATGCCAGAAGCAAAGCACTGCGTTGTGCGATAAGAAAATCACATGATTGGGAACAAAAAAACCGTGCTTTCTATTTTGGTTTAGGCACAGTATTTCCAGGTATAATTCCTCCCAGTGTACCAGAGTTTGATATTAGCATTGATCCTGATTCAACCCGAACTGATGTTGAGGAAGCTAAACAACTGTTAGCTAGCCACCAATGGACTTCAGAAAATTTACCTCAATTTGAATACCACATCACTGGCAGTGTTTTACAAAAACAATTTTTTGAACAGATGCGTGGCTTTCTCAATACCATTGGCTACCCTAATAACCGCATCCAATATCACCCATACCCTAGCTTTGGTGCTTTTAATAAAGCCATAAAAAACCGTCAAACTCCATTTTTCTTTCTTGGCTGGACGTTAGATTACCCGGATGCAGAAAACACCCTTCAATTATTTTATGGACCTAATCAAAGCCCGGGTTCCAACAACTTCAATTACACCAATCAAGCCTATGATGAATTATACGTACAAAGCAGCGTATTACAGCCTTCAGCGGAACGGACCGCATTATATCGACAAATGAATCAAATGGTAATTGATGACTGCGTAGTAATCTCTGGCTTATCACGCAACAAAATTCATTTATGGCATAAAAATGTCATCACTTTTCCTGATCGAGGTATTGTCAACGGCTTTCACATACGCTATACCGACGTGAAGTAATGAATAACTGGGCCTTTGTCATACAAAAACTACTCGGGGGCATCCCATTAATTCTTGGTGTAACACTCATTTCTTTTGTCCTAATGGTTTATTTTGGCCCTGATCTAACTTATGAACTGCTGGGAAAAAATCCATCTGCAGAGTCAATCAACCAAATCAGACATATATTGGGTTATGACCAGCCTTTTTGGCAACGCTATGCATCTTATCTTAATGAATTAGTGCGTTTAGATTTTGGCCTATCGATGGTTAAAGACCAACCTGTAACCGAGATGCTGTACCATGCAATACCAGTGTCTCTACAACTCATGATACCAGGGTTCGTTTTAGGTAATGTACTGTCTTTAATACTGGCCATGCAAGCAGCGAAACACCGTGGGCAATGGCAAGACAAAAGCATCATGACATTAGCAGTGTTTGGCATGAGTATTTCATTCTTGGTGGTTGTCATCAGTTTTCAATTGTTGTTCTCTTCAAGCTATGGCTTAGACTGGTTTCCAGTACGAGGCTGGCTGGTTAATTCCAGTGATGGTAATTTCTCTTGGATACGCTACTTACACCATGTTACAGTGCCAACCTTAGCCATCATCTTTGTTTCACTGGGTTACAACACCCGATTTTATCGTGCTGTCTTAGTTGAACAATTGAATAAAGATCACATCATTACAGCCAAATCTTTTGGACACAAGACTGGAGCTATCTATTATCAATATATGCTCAAAAATGCCATGATTCCTATCATTACTCGAATCTTGTTCTCTATTCCCTTAGTTGTAATCAGTGGCTCTTTATTGATAGAAAGTTATTTCGGTATTCCAGGTATCGGCTTAATCACTTTTGATGCCATTATTGCGGGTGATCAACCCGTATTAAAAGCCATAGTGGGGTTAACAGCAGTATTGTTTGTCTTGACACTTTTATTTGCCGAAATTCTATATCATTACTTTGATCCCAGAATTGCTTTACAAAATCCAAAGGATAACTTTTAGTTAATAACCATGAATCATACCCAAACTCATAAAATAAATCCGTTTATAGAAGGTTTATGGAGCAGGTCTTGGGCTCAGTTTAAAAGAGATAAACTGGGTTTATTTGGACTCACAGTGGTTTTACTTTATTTCATCATTGCTTTAGGTGTTTGGTTAAACCTTTGGGGAGCTAACTGGAGTGATATTTCAAATCATTTTAATCATTCACCGTCATGGCAACATTGGTTTGGGACCAATGCAATCGGCCAAGACATTGCTTCACGAAGTATACAAGCCACTAAAGTTGCCTTTGAAGTTGGTTTAGTGGTTACTTTTTTCTCCTGTTGTTTTGGCGTAGTCTTAGGAGCAGTTGCGGGTTTTTATAACGGTCAATGGATAGACGCTGTTTTATTATGGTTAATGGGCATATTAGACTCAATTCCTTTTTATCTATTTGTTGCTGCCATTGCTTTTGCTATGCAAGATCATCCATTAGCTATGCATATTGCCATGATTTCTGTTTTTTGGACTAATATTGCCCGTATCATACGAAGTGAAGTGATGATGCTTAAACAGTTGGAATTCGTGGAAGCCGCTCAAGCTGTAGGCGCTCAACAAACAACCGTTTTATTCCGTCACATCATTCCAAACACCAATCATTTAATCATCATTCAAGCTACGCTGATATTTATTTCAGCCATTAAAACTGAAGTCATTCTCAGCTTTCTTGGCCTTGGTGTTAAAAATGGCATCAGCTGGGGACTGATGATTGCTGAATCAACCAATGATATTCAAGCCGGCTATTTCAATAATTTTGTAGTAGCATCTACATTTTTGTTTATACTGGTAATTGGCTTTAATTACTTTTCAGATGCCTTACAAGATGCACTCGACCCAAAACTTAATACAAATTATGACAAACAAAAATAGCATTCGATTATTAGCCCTGTGCATTACCAGTTTCTTGCTGAGTAGCTGTACTTCATCAGTTCCACGCAGTGAATTACAAAATCTGCCATCATTGATTGAAATAAAAGGCGTCAACCTCATTGATGGCGACCTTAAAATAAGAGTATCTCATCGCAACAACTTAACTCGGAAAAACAATCAATTAAGCTGCCAGTTGGCACTTAAAGACTTTATGCCCTTTAAGTTCAACAAGATACCGCTTCCTGATTTAACTAATTATGCTGTAGAAACCATTGATATTAAATTGCCGGCAGTGGATTTACCTCCTGTCAATAAAATGACCAAAGACATGCCTTATGTGCTTGATTGTTTTTTGTTTTCGCAAAATTTTCGAGAAGAACATTTAATTAAAAAGTCTACACTTTTCCGTGTTCCTGGTAGCCAAGCTGATTACCGATAATTGGTCAAATATAGATGAACATGACTTTTGACCTACTTGACTATATATGTAGTGTTGTAGTAAAGTAATACACCTGTGACGAAAAATAGGTTTAATCATGAATCATTTCAAACAAAACATATGGGTTGTATCAATTTTATTTTTTTCTTTGGTGTCATCAGTGGCATTAAGTTATGCTATCACACCGACCTCAAAAACCGTGACTGAAACAAAACCAGTGATTAAAAAACTTGAAGTTAACCAAACTCAAAAAGAATTCAATGAGTCATCTACAATAGTTTCATCACCAGTGGTTAAGTAAGATGAGCTTCAACTGGAATGACAAAGAGCCGATTTACTTGCAACTGAAAGACCTGGTAAAAAACATGATACTGTCTGGAGACATCAATGAAGGTGATGCTTTACCATCTGTAAGACAAGTAGCTATGGATTATAAGGTTAACCCCATAACTGTTTCAAAGTCTTATCAGATTCTTGTTGATGAAGAATTGGTAGAAAAGAGAAGAGGACTGGGGATGTTTGTTAGAATTGGCGCCTCCGAAAAGGTTCAAACCAATGAAAATGAACAGTTTATCAAAGAAGATTGGCCTAAAATACTGACCAAGATACAACATTTAAATCTAGATACCACACAATTAATCAACTCGTTAAAAGAAATCGGGAGTAATCAATGAGTCATATATTAACAGCGCAAAACGTTAACAAGAAATTTGGCAAGTTTCAGGCCCTTAAAGATGTAAATATAAACATCAGCAAAGGTAAAATTGTCGGCTTAATTGGACCCAATGGCGCCGGAAAGACCACTTTATTAAAATCCGTTTTAGGCCTTGATTCTTGTGATGGTGAACTTAAAGTATTGGGTATTGATCCTTACAAAAAACGTGCTGATCTGATGAAAGAAATTTGTTTCATTGCAGATGTGGCTGTATTACCCAAATGGATAAAAGTATCACAATTACTGAGTTTCACCCAACAGACCCATCCTAATTTTTCGGTTGAGCAGGCAAAGTCGTTTTTGACCAAAACCAAAATCAAGATGAATC
>CALLLZ010000293.1 GCA_938008005.1 uncultured Marinicella sp.
GAAAGATTGGCCAATACTCCTCGTCCTGTTTGATTTATTTTTTGGGTTGATAGCACTTTTAAGAATTGATGTACACTCAAGCCACCCGAGAATTTCGCAGCTCCCGCTGTAGGTAAAGTGTGATTAGGACCTGCACAATAATCACCAAATGCAACAGCAGAGTTCTCACCTATAAACAATGATCCATAATTTTTGAACAATGAGGTTTTAAGTGATTCATCACAAACCATCAAATGCTCGGGTGCATAATCATTGATGAAATCTAAAGCTTGTGCTTGATCATTTGCCACCAACAAAACAATGTTTTTATTTGCTAATAACTCCTTACCATTGTCATGTTCTGACAACAGGCTGTAAAGGTTTTCTAACACATCAGTGGATTCGCTGACCACAATGCTGATGGCGTTTACATCGTGTTCCGCTTGAGCCAAAGCATCAAACATCAACCACTCTGGCTGTTTAATTTGATTGGCATAAATCAATAATTCACTTGGCCCTGCTAATGTATCAATTTGAGTGCGATGTTGAACCAGTGCTTTGGCTTGGTTTACATAGGCATTTCCAGGACCTACGATCATGTTGACCGGTTCAGTCTGGTCAAACCCATATGACAGGGCTCCAATGGCTTGGGCGCCTCCCACATGTAAGAACTCAGTGGCACCAGCTAAACTTGCCGCGGCTAAAAGAGCTAAGTCATTCGATGGTGAACAAGCCACTCTGACAGGACAACCAGCCACTTGTGCTGGTGTCAAGGTCATTAATGCGGTTGAAATCAAAGGGAACTGCCCACCAGGGATATAGGCCCCTATGCGTTCTATCGGTTGGTAAACAAAACCAAACTCCCCCACTTCATCACTGAAATGATCATTCTTTAAATCTCTAATTTGAAATTGACAAAACTTTTTGATGCGTTGATGTGCGATTTTTATGGCATCCTTTAAGCTTTGTTCAATGTTATATTCATCAAAGGGAAGGAGTTCAATATACTGAACTTCTTGTTGATCGATTTTTTGACTGAAGGCCTGTACCGCCTTGTCACCCTGGAGATTGATTTTATTCAATATGTTGGCAACTGTATCTTCAATTTTACTTTGGTTCTTAAAAGCAGGTCGTTGATAATCTTCGACATGAGAGTATTTAACGTTCATGGTTTCGGCTCCTTAAATCATTGACTATTTCTTGTATGCCTACACCTTTCGCTTTGGCCATAACCAAAGTAAAAAACAACAAATCAGCTGCCTCCCAACGAACGTGGTTACGATCTGTAGCCTCAATCAACTCATCACACTCTTCTTTGAGTTTTTCAATTTGTAGTGCATTACTAGCGAATAGCTTTTGAGTGAATGACTCACCTTCAGTGGAATTCATGCGTTGGGTAAAAATCTCATCTAAGTAACTCAAAGAATAATTTTTGGTTTGACTGGGGAAACATGAATACCGGTCAAAATGACAAGCGTTGTTATTTTGTTCAACCAAAAATAGTAATGTGTCACCATCACAATCAACATCAACTTGTACTAATTTTTGGGTGTTGTTACTGGTATCTCCTTTGGTCCACAATTGATTGCGTGAACGTGAAAAGTAGGTGCCCGTCCGGGTTTTTAATGCTTGAGTCAGTGATTCCTCAGATGAATAAGCCATCATCAAAACTTTCTGGGTTTTAACATCTTGCACTACAGTAGGTATCAAAGCCATCTTATTGAAATCCACCAACGACTTAAAAGCCTGATTCAATGACATTTTGCCAGAATAAATGGCCATGCCAATTTGTGAATTTGCACCATGAGAATTAATCCACTGCAGATCCCCATAATTGGTGATGCCACCCGCTACTGTCACTGGTAAGGGCGATGCTTTGATTACATCTGCAATACGAGGCTGGTCAATACCTTGCATCATGCCTTCCTTTTTAACTTGGGTATATAAAAATTCACCACAGTTTTGCGCCCATTCTTGGATGATATCTAAGACCTTAATGTCTTGAGTTTTTTTCCAACCATGAGTGGTCAAATAATCATCTTTGGCGTCAATCGCAAATATCAGCGCTTGACGAGGTAATTTTTTAACCCAGTCTTGGCTGGCTGAAGTACCTAAAATAATTTTGGTGGCTCCTGCTGCGAGGTAACTTCTGGCTGTTTCCAAGTCTCGAATACCACCACCAACACGACAGGATCTTTTGCTCAACATTTGCTCAATCAAACCTTGATTCGAGCCCTTTCCCATGGCCGCATCTAAATCTATGATGGCAACTTCACCATACATTGCAAACTCTTCTAGTAACTCAAAAACATCTTCTCTTTCAATGATTTTTTTATCACCTTGTTCAAGTTGAACGGCTTTGCCGCCCATCAGGTCTATACTTGGTATTAACATTCGGTGTTCCTAATTTTGATGTTGTTATTAATTAAATATTCTTTGATTTGACCCACCTTGTATTCACCACGGTGAAACAAACCAGCGGCTAAAACCGCATCTGCGCCAGCATGAATGGCCGCTAAAAAATCTTGTGGACCTTTCGCACCACCAGAGGCAATGACTTGAACCGGAAAATCAGCGCCGAATTGTGCCAAAAGATCTGTATCAAAACCACTGCCAGTGCCGTCTTTATGCATTGCGGTGAGCAAGATTTCTCCCGCACCTCTATCAACTACTTCACTGATCCACTGGTGATAGTCAATATCAACTCGTTTTGAACCTCCATGGGTATAAAGGGCTAAAGAGTCATCTTCTTCCTGATTGACATCAACGGCCACCACAATACTTTGTGAACCATATTGAGTCGATATCTGATTGATCAAATCGGGTTTCTCAACAGCCATGGTGTTTAATGTCACTTTATCGGCACCGGCGTGAAAGAACTTGTGTACATCATCCAAAGTTTTTATACCACCACCCACTGCGAATGGTATTGACAAATGAGTCGCCACTTTATAAACCATGTCCAAAGCCGACTGTTGTCCATCAACAGAAGCTTTGATGTCTAAGAAAACCAGCTCATCAGCACCTTGTTGTTCATACATTTTTGCCAATTCCACTGGGTCGCCCATATCTAACAATTCTTTGAAGTTGGTACCCTTTACCACTCGCCCATAAGCCACATCTAAACAAGGAATGATGCGTGCACAGAGGTCAGAATTTGAATCTTTGTTATTGACATACATGCTTAATCAACTCCCGGCCAAATTGGCCTGATTTTTCAGGATGAAATTGAAAACCATAAAGATTGCCTCTTTGTACTGCTGCACTGAAGCTCGAACCGTAATTGACTTTCGCAGTTCCAAAAGCACATTCACTGATGGCATAAGAATTGACAAAATAGGCGTACTGATCTTTCATGGTAAGTTTATATGAGTCCAGTTTTGCCCAGCCAACCATGGGGGCTTTGGGATGTGAAAGTTTTTGACAACGACCTTTGAAAAACCCCAAGCCGTTTGTATCAGGATCTTCATCACTGCCTTCAAACAACACTTGCATACCCACGCAAATACCCACTAAACGTTTGCCATTACGCACCCATTCTTGTAAAAATTCACGCCAACCTGTGGCATCAATTTGTTGCATAACATAGGCGAATCGACCTTGGCCTGGCATCACCAGAACATCATATTCAGTAAGTAAACCTACATGAGGTTTTTGCACGGTAGCCAATGAATAGCCAGCCGTTTTGATGGCTGTTTCTAAACTGAGTAAATTACCTGAGTTCAAATCTATTACAGCTACTTTTGACTCCCTTGAATTAACTGATAAACTCATAAAACACCTTTGGTAGAACGTTCACCACTGACCGGTTGTAAGGCCTCTTTTAAAGCATAGGCTAAGGCTTTAAATGCCCCTTCTACTAAATGGTGATTGTTGCGAAAATATTGGTTTTTTAGGTGCAAACAAATTTTGCTGTTTATGGCCAATGTATAGAAAAAGTGTTCCCACATTTCGGTGTTGATACCGCCTAACTGGGCTTGAGAAAATGGTAGATCTATCACTGAATAAGGCCGGCCACATAAATCAACGGCACACAAGGTTAAAGTCTCATCCATCGGCAGTAATCGCTGCCCATATCGCTGATTAGGTTTGGCTGCTTGCCAAGCCTCATAAAGGGCTTCACCCAAACAAATGGCAACGTCCTCAATACCGTGGTGATCATCCACTTCTAGATCAGCAGTTACTTGTAAATCAATAAACCATCCTGCATGTGAGGCCAGCTGATCTAACATGTGATCAAAAAATGGCAAACCGGTATCGATACTCTTTTGACTCGGATCGCCGTAGATGTCTAGTGACAATTCTATTTGTGTTTCTTTGGTGGCTCTGGATACTTTAATCATAATAAAGTCTCTAATTGGTTGATGTTTTCAAGGACCACATCGGCCCCTGCCTGGTAAAGGTTTTCAATGGCTTCCGGCGTCATGGCGCCAATACCGATACAAACACATCCGGCTTCGGTGCCAGCTTGCATATCATCGACAGTATCTCCACAAAACCATGCCCGTTTGAACTGACCTGCTGCCATAACACCTAACAGGCCTTCTGGACTTGGTTTTTGTTGATTAACATCATCGGCGCTGATCATGTAATTGGGCTTAATAGCCAATTGGTTCACGCCTTGTTCTGCTTCCATTTTGGGCCTACCAGTGACAATGGCCGTAGCCTGTCTGGAATTAAACACCTGTTGTTTCAAAGGTTCTAACAACAAATCACGCTCTTGAGAAAACAAGCCCTCATTGGAACCATCTCCTAAATACAGTTTTTGAAAGGTCTCGACAACTTTTTCATAGGCAATTTCAACACCTTGTTGTTTAATCAGCTCTGCAGCCAGAATCCAATCGTTATTAAACCCACCTTGGGCCCTTACGATCTCAATGTCTGATTGGCTGACAGCTTTTCCTGTTAAAACATCCACAGTTTCTATGATGCATTGATCATAACTCTGGGAGGTATCAATCAATACCCCATCCATATCAAAAGCCAATAACTGTGGCTTTAATATCAACTGCAAAGCTTGGTTGAATAAATCCATATTTTCTGGAATGGTTAATCGCACAGCATTGGGTAAACCACCTAATTCGGTTTTGATTTGAATGCCAAATTTAGCCATCACTCGACTGAATAAAGTTTTTTTCTCAAATGTGGTTTCAAACAACAAAAAATTTCCACGACTTGCACAAGGCTCCAAACCGCTGTTACGCAATAATTGCTCCACGTGTTGTCGATTCCTGGCAATACTTTGACAATAGCCTTTAATTTCATCACGGGCTTGCCATGCCGCACTGGCCAGTTGTAAATTAGCTCTGGATACATTAAAAGGCATGGCTATTTTTCGAAATTTTTCAATCATTTCAGGTTCGCCAAAAATGTAACCAATGCGCGCACCTGCTAAACCAAAAGCTTTAGAAAATGTTCTTAAGACGACTAAGTTACTAAAACGCGTGTACTCAAACGGCTCATTTTCACACGCAAACTCTATATACGCTTCATCCAAAAACACCCAAGCCCCATTATTTTGAGCTGTTGAGATCAAATCAATCAATACATCTGTTGATAGGTACTCACCAGTCGGATTATTGGGCCTGGTAAGAATGACCCACTGATTGGCTTTGATGTTGGCCTTCAAAGCATCCACATCAATTGTCAAATCATCACTTGCAGCGGTAAAAATGGTTTCGTTTTGCCAAACTATTTGATTATGAGTGTACTGACTGAAGCAAGGTTCAGGTACTAGTAATGATTGGTTGTTGAGTTTGCAGTTTTTATATAACAGTTCAATGCTTTCATCACCGCCATTACATAGCATCACCGAATCAATCGGTAAGCCCATATCAGTAGCCATTTGGTTTTCAAGTTCAGTCCGATTCGGATAACACCACAATTGATCGGTATCTAATTCAAAAGACTGCAACCAAGCTGGCTTTGAATCGGCCCGTTCGTTGAAATCTAACTTGAGATTGGTTTGATTCATGATTGGCTTATTCTTGGTTGGAACTGGCATGTCTGGAACATACATAGTTAAACCACTTTCCTGATAGGTAATTCAAGGATGTCAGTGGCACCCGCTTGTTTTAATTTAGGAATCAAATCCTTCGCAGCTACTTTGGGTATGGCTGCGCGTACCGAATAGGCTGAGGAATTGAATAACTGACTCACAGTTGGAGAACGCATAGCAGGAAGTAAAGCAACGATTTTTTCAATGCTTTCATTCTGACAGTTCATCTCCAATAATACCCTTTGGCGCGCATTCATCACACCATTGATCAGTAACAACATGTCATCAATGATCGCTTTCTTTTTCGGGTCTTGTAGTGCAGCTTTGTTGGCAAAAAACTGTGTGGCGCTTTCATAAACCACATCGCATATTTTCAAACGATTGGCTTTAATGGTACTACCAGTACTGGTATTATCTATCACCATGTCTGCATCTTCAGGAGGAAATACTTCCGTTGCGCCATAAGAGCGAATCAATTGGGCATCTAAGCCATTCTTATCTAGAAACTGTTGAGCCAAATTCATGTATTCTGTCGCCACAATAATTTTTCTGTTTTTTAAACTTTCATAATCCCAGTCTTCTGGGATACAAGCCACAATCTCAACCGGGTTAAAGCCCAATGGTTTAATGATTTCAACATTTGCGCCCTGTTCAGCTATCCAATCTAGTCCTGAAAAGCCAATATCGTGCTGACCCAATTCAACCAATGAAGGGATGTTTTGGCCTTTCAGCAATTTAATCTCGAAATTATCATCTGAACAATTTGGGCGATAGTTGCGTTCATCGCCCATGATATTGATACCAATATCGGACAACAACTTAAGGATTTCTATTTGTAATTTCCCCTTCGGGATGGCCATTTTAATTTTCATGTTTTGCTCATTTTGTGTTATTGGGTAAGCCCATAAAATATGGACAAAAAAAACCCCGTATTTTTGACGGGGCTTCGTGAATTTTATGCGAATATCAAGCGGCACCGTCAGCTTTTATTTAAGTGATGGTGATGATGTATTGTTGAGATTTGCTTGTTCATTGTTTTAATTTTGTATTTTTCTGTTTATTTAAGTCAAAAAAAAGCCCCGTTTGGTAAAACGGGGCTTTTAAAGAATTTTTTCTTATGGCACTACGCCACCCCGTTGTCGATAAACGAATGGTGATGGACATGTGCAAATCTTGTATTCATGTTTCGCATATTAGAGAGGTTT
>CALLLZ010000294.1 GCA_938008005.1 uncultured Marinicella sp.
CCGGTGTTTGTAAGGCAGAGAAAGGTGGCTAGCATTCCGAACAGTTTCTATGAACTCATGACAAACACAGCCTTATCCCTTTCTCCTGGTTCTAAGTATATATCCTATTTAATTAGAACTGATTCAAGCATAGGATGACAAGGTTATTTCTTTAAACCATTAAACGCATCCAGCTGTTCTTGGGTGGCTTCTTTTTGATATTTGTCTTTCCATTCTTTGAAGTCCATTTTGTAGATAGTTTTTTTGGCTTCATCAAGACTCAATTGAACATTAAGTTCCTCAGCTTCAGCGACCATCCATTTAGATAGACAGTTGCGGCAGAATTTAGCGAGGATCATGAGATCGATGTTTTGTACGTCTTTGTTGTTGTCCAAGTGATCAAGTAGGCGATCAAGGACGCGAGCTTTTATCTTTGTTTCATTGTTTAGGGTTTCTTTGTTCATGGTCATGGGTATTGTAAAAGGGTTTATTTTAGCATTGAGAGCTGAAAGCATTGGCTCGATTTATTGACAGTTTTTGTATATCGGACAATTGATTGTGTGATGACAGGTTGTTGGCTGTGCTGAGATTCCCGCCTGCGCGGGAATGACAGTGTGGTTGTAATGCGGTATGCTGTGCAGTCGAGGCATCTTGGAATGAGAGACAACGTCATCAAATGTTTGAACTGTGTTATAACTTCATACCCAATAAGGTGCCTTGTTTTATGGCGCGCTTGGCATCCAATTCGGCAGCTAAGTCGGCACCACCAATGATGTGGTAGTTTTCTTTTTCTTGGTATAATTCTTTGTTGGAGACTTGGCCGGCGCAAATAATCACATGATCAACATCCAATACTTGAGCCTGTTCTTTGACTGTGATGTGTAAGCCTTGGTCATCGATCTTGTCATAGTTAACACCAGTGATGGTTTTAACACCTTTTTTCTTTAAAGCCAAACGGTGAATCCATCCAGTGGTTTTACCCAGACCTTTACCGGGTTTACTGGTTTTTCTTTGTAACATGTAAATTTCACGGGCTGATTTTTCATCATGTGCTTTTACCAAGCCACCGGCCGATTCAATGCTTTTGTCGATGCCCCACTCAGCACAGAATTCATCAATGGTTTGTGCTTGATCTGGGTATTCTACCGATAGATATTCAGACACGTCAAAACCAATACCACCAGCACCTATAACAGCGACTTTCTGACCGGCAGTTTTACGACCGCTGAGTAAATCATGATATAGAATGACTTTGTCGTGCTCAATACCATCAATGCAGGGTACTCGTGGAGTTACCCCTGAAGCAATTACCACTTCATCAAAGTCATTGAGGTCGGTCTCGGTGGCTTTGAAGTTGAGTTTTAAATTAACTCCATGCTTATCTAATAAGTGGGTGAAATACCCTATGGTGTGTTCAAACTCTTCTTTTCCTGGAATGGCTGCAGCCAGATTGAATTGACCACCGATTTTATCAGCAGTTTCAAATAAGGTCACTTGATGACCACGTTCAGCTAGGGTTGTTGAGCAGGATAGGCCGGCCATACCAGCACCGACTACTGCGATGTTCTTTTTATTTTCTAGCGGTTGTTTAACAAATTCTGTTTCATGGCAAGCTGCAGGGTTAACCAGACAACTGGCCATTTTGTTTTGAAACACGTGGTCTAAACAAGCCTGGTTACAACCAATACAGATGTTGATGTCTTGTTCTTCGCCAGTACGAGATTTTTTAACCAAGGCAGGATCGGCAAGAAATGGTCGAGCCATTGAGACCATATCCGCTTTACCCGATTCAATGATGTCTTCGGCTACTTGTGGATGGTTGATTCGATTGGTGGTGACCAAAGGGATATTCACTTCTTTTTTTATCAGTTCGGTGACCCAAGCAAAACCAGCCCTGGGTACCATGGTGGCTATGGTTGGTACGCGTGCTTCATGCCAACCAATACCTGTATTGATGATACTGACACCGGCTTGTTCCAATAATTTAGCCAGTTTAATGACCTCGTCTATTGAAGAACCGTTATTGACCAGTTCTAACATTGATAAACGAAATATAATGATGAAATCATCACCCACAGCAGCTCGGGTATGTTTAACAATTTCTAGTGCAAATTTTGTTCTGTTATCGAAAGAGCCGCCCCATGAATCATCACGGTCATTGGTTCTGGGTGAAATGAACTGATTGATTAAATAACCTTCTGAACCCATGATTTCAATGCCATCGTAATTGGCTTTCTTTGCCAATCGCGCACAATTAACGAAGTCTTTAATTTGTTTGTGGATTTTTTTATCGGTCAGTTTTTTTGGCTTGAATGGTGTGATTGGTGATTGTTTATCAGTGGCAGAAACATTAAAAGGGTGGTAACCATAACGGCCAGAATGCAATATTTGCATACATATCAGTCCGTCTTCTTGATGGACGGCATCGGTTATCAGTTTGTGACGTTTGACTTGGAAGCCATATTTCAAGAAGCCTGAAAATGGGCCAACCCAGCCTGAAATATTAGGTGCGATACCGCCTGTGACCATGATACCGGCTTCGCCAGCAGCCCTTTGTCGGAAATATTCTGCTAATTTAGGGTAATTTTTTGCGCGATCCTCTAAACCAGTGTGCATGGAGCCCATCAAAACACGGTTTTTGATGGTTTTATTGCCAACTTTCAAAGGTTCAAAGAGTTTTGGGTAGTTCGCTGCGGTCATATTTGGGTTCTCGTAGTGATTGATTTATATGTTTGCCAGTATGGTAACCAATGCTTTCCTGGCTTGTTGCCAGCGCAACTGTTCCCAAAATGGTTGGACAGTGCTTAAAGTTGATTGACCTTGTAAGCGTTTTATTTTAATCAATTTTTCACGGTTGCTGGGTAAATATTTCAAACGATTGTTTGAATACAGTTCAGTACACAATTTAGGCTCACACAATAAAGTTAAATCAATGTCAGCATCTAAACAGGCTTGATAGCGTTGGTCAATGTTTCCTACACATTCAGCAGCTTTCATACCTAAGTCGTCACTGATGGATATACCCCGAAATTTTTGTTCTTCTCTGAGTATGTGTTGATGCCACTTGGTTGAGTAACCTGCAGGTAGTTCACATACCTGTGAGTAAATTACATGTGACAGCATCATGGCATCAATACAGCCAGTCGGAATCAATTGGCTGAATGGCAACATGTCATGCATGAATAAATCAGCTTGAGAACGATCGTCCTTGGGTAGTTCAAAATGTGAGTCAGCCTTAACTGTACCGTGACCAGGATAATGCTTAGCAGTGGTTTTCATGCCTGCGGCTTGCATGCTGTTGCAGTAAAGTTTTGATAATTCACTGACCAACAGTGGTTCAGCCGCAAAGGCCCTATCACCAATGACATCACTGCCATTGTCGACATCCAGTACCGGGGCGAAACTCAAGTCTATACCAATACTCAATAATTCGCTGGCCATTAACCAAGCATGCAAGTGGCATAAAGTTTTGGCTTTGTCGATGTTTTGAGCATAAATTTTACCGATTAAACCCAAAGGGGGTAATTGAGTGAATGGCAAACCAAAGCGAATCACTCGGCCGCCTTCTTGATCAACAGCTAAAATAAAATCTTGACCTTTCAAGGCCCTGATATGTTTCACTAATTTGATTAGTTGGTAGTAATTTTGGTAGTTTCTCTTGAACAAAATCACACCACAAGAAAGTGGGTGGTTGATATTTTTTAGGTCATTCTCGGTGAGCTCGAATCCTTCAATTCCTGTCATAATATAAGTCATCAGTTTATTGTAGTCGAATCCCCTTGGGTCTTCATTGACTATTTATTAAAGTTCAGGTGATTATTGAGGGTTAATCAAGGAGAGGGTGAAGGGTGTAAGTGATTTGAGCATGGCTGCAATTTTCTGTCCATACGGTGGCCCAAAGTTTATGTGACAATATAATTGTAGGTATCTAGATAGTCAGTTTGTCAAGGGACTTAAGTGTTATGTACGAATAACTTTCGTATGATTGTTTGTCTAAATATTTTTTGAATTTACTTTCTTTTTAATGGTTCATAAAATCTATTGCTGGTGCTATATCATTCTATTTTACTAGGAAAAATTGTCACAAATTAGTTACAAAAGGTGCAAGAATATAGCCGACCTGAATTTCAAGGTCATAATAATTAAATAATAAAATTAAAAAGAGGAAATTAAATCATATGAGTAAGTTTAAAAGATATGCCATGCCAGCAATGGTTTCGCTGTCAGCGGTTTTAAGCAGCCAAGTTATCGCTCAAGAAGATAAAGGCTTAAATACAGTTGTTAGTAAGCCTGGTCAAATATCAGTTCAAGCAAGTACTTTGAACCCTTATAAATCTCAAGCACATCCGTTAGCTAAAAGTATTATTGTCAAATACAAAGCAGGGAATAAGTCTGCATCTGTTAAAGCAGCACAAAACAAAACGCAATCATTGAGTAAAAAAATAGGTGTTCCTTTAACGTTTAAAAGAATGATGTCTGGTGATGCGGAAGTTTTAACTGTAAATACCACCAATAAATCTTCAGATTTAGACATGCAAAATATTGTGGAAAGTATCAATAATCAACCTGGTGTTGAATATGCAGAAATTGATGCTTGGGTTGTTGCTTATAGAACCCCTAATGACAGTCGATATAATGAGCAATGGCATTATACCAACTCAGCTGGCGGTATGAATTTACCAGGCGCATGGGATGAGACTACTGGTTCATCTGCGGTAACTGTTGCGGTATTGGATACCGGTTACCGACCACATCCAGATTTGGCCGGTAATGTAGTGGGTCAATATGACATGATTTCAAGCACATCAGTTTCTAATGATGGCAACGGACGTGATTCAAATGCACAAGATCCAGGTGATTGGACAACAGCTGGTCAATGTGGTGCGGGTTCAAATGCAAGTGACAGTTCATGGCATGGTACGCATGTTGCTGGAACTGTGGCAGCAGTATCTGATAACAATTCAGGGGTTGCTGGGGTTGCATGGAACGTGAACTTGGTGCCAGTCAGGGTACTGGGTACTTGCGGTGGTTCTTTGTCTGATATAGCGGATGGTATTCGTTGGGCAGCTGGCTTATCAGTCAGTGGTGTTCCAGCTAATTCTAATCCTGCAGATGTGATTAACATGAGTTTGGGGTCTGTGAACCCCGCCGCTTGTTCGAGTACATACAGCAGTGCAATTAATGCAGCGGTAAATGCTGGTGCGACTGTAGTTGTAGCCGCAGGTAATGACAATTCAAGTGCTGGTTATCCGCCAGGAAATTGTGCCAACGTTATTTCTGTTGCTGCTGGTGCCAGAGATGGTTCACGTGCCTATTATTCAAATTTTGGTTCAGACATTGATGTAACTGCACCTGGTGGTGATTTATGTGATCCAACCACTAATGCGTTACCAACTTCAGCATCAGACTGTAGAGGTGGAACAACTCGTACTACCGACATGATATTATCGACCTACAACAGTGGAACCACGACCCCTGGCTCTAATAACTACGATTGGTCACAGGGCACATCTATGGCTTCACCTCATGTTGCAGGGTTGGCAGCTTTGATTAAGTCAGTTGATTCATCTTTAACTCCTGCTCAAATAGAACAGACGATTAAAGATACAGCTGATTCTTTTGCTAATGTGGGTGATCATCAATGTACGACTTCAATTTGTGGTGCTGGTTATGCAAATGCCACAGCAGCTATAGACTCATTAAGCGGTGGAGGTACACCACCACCTAATCCTGGTAACACAGTACTTACCAATGGTGTGGCTAAAACTGGCTTAGGAGGAGCACAAGGTGATCAGAAAAGATATACTTTAGTGGTACCATCAGGTGCAACCAATTTAAGCTTTAGTTTGGCAGGTGGTAGCGGTGATGCTGATCTTTATGTTAAGTTTGGTTCAGCACCGGGTACTGGAGCAGGGTCATATGACTGTCGATCTTGGGCAACAGGTAATAATGAAACTTGTGCCATCAGTAACGTGCAAGCTGGTACGTATCATGTTCTGGTTAATGCTTATGCGGCATATTCAGGAGCCAGCTTAACCGGTAGTTTTACTGCAGCTAGTGGCGGCGGTGGCAGTCAAACTGCTTTTTTCCAAAATACCAGTAACGTGAATATTCCAGATAATAACTCAACAGGTATTACCAGTGACATCAATGTAACGAGAACAGGTAATGCAGGAACTGTGGAAGTTAAGTTTGAAATAGTTCATACCTATAGAGGAGACTTAGAAGTGTTTTTGGAGACCCCTACCGGTGCATCTGCAACTTTGCGAGAAAGATCTGGAGGTGGTGCTGATAATTTAAGTTTGACTGTTTCAGTTAATGCTTCAAGTGTCAATAATGCCAGTGGTGTATGGAAACTTCGTGTAAAAGATAGAGCCGGTCAAGATGTGGGTTATATCGATTCATGGAGCATTGAATTTCAATAAAAACTCTTGAAATTTACGTTGTTAAAAAGAGCGCTTCGGTGCTCTTTTTTGTGCACACAAAAAAAATCTAAGCTAAAGTATAATAGGCATTTTTATATGGAGTTAAAATATCAAAACGTTACTTTTCTCATTTTTAACTTTATTTGGTGTCGTTATATTTTTATCCATGGCATTTGGTATCGCTTATATTCATTCTTTCCTGGCGATAATAACCTGGGCTTCATTTGGTCATTTGATTACATTGAATGATGACTGGCCAGGTGGTTGGAATAACCCCAAGAAAAGCAAATCGTTTTGGAGATCTTCTTTAGTTGCCATGGTATTGAAGTTTGTTGTGCTGATTTTAATTATGAATTTAATATGGAAATACCCTGTAGTTTCATCTTATGGTGTATGAAAGTAACTAAGTTGTGTGTAATGACTCATATGTTTTAAAGTGTTTTTAATTTCTCGAATCGCAGTGTTTAGGCGCATATTTCCAAGATGAGATTAATCAACATTGTAGTCAGGTTTGGTCACATGGAGAAAACAAAAAAAGCCAGTTTCAATATTCACAACATTGTCTTATTAGATGTATGGTTTAGGGTGTTTTAGAATGATAATTAATGATATAAATTATAAAATCGGCAATACTGCTATGGCCTCGGTATTATTGCTGTATTATCATTTGTTGAATGAAGGTGGAATCACTAATGATCAAACAGTTTATTTGGATCCGAAAGATTTTGATGGTTTCAAATTTTTAGGTGTAGAGGTAAAGAGTTCTTCGAGTATCAGTCTTGATCTAGATGAGAAATTAATAAGAGAAGGTGCTGTTATTTATATTCTCTGTGATCTTAATGACATCGTCTGTGAATTTGAAGACTTTCAAAGTCAACCAGAGATACATAAATATATTGAGGTACTTAAACGTCACGCGGATTCTCCAATTGTTGAAGTAAGCTTGTTGTTGAAGCATATCTCAATGCCTGAGAAAGAGTTTAATTATTCTAAATATAATGAAGTATTGCAGGGTATTTATAAAAAATATGTTTATGAGTTTTTTGTAAATAAGTTGCTTAAAGAAAAATAAAATTTGATGTAAAGTATTGAATGAATTTTCAGATTTAAGTGATTATTTAGCAACTCAAAAACTGTATATGAGGTTGATCGATTTAAATCTTTACAAATATCCTTTAGCAGTGACTTTAATCTTCTGAATCATCGCATTTAAACCGTTGCTTCTGGTTGAGGACAGGTGAGATGAAAGACCAATCTTGGCGATGAACTCAGGTTCAGTGTCAATTATTTCTTGCGGTGTTTTTCCTGAATAGATGGTCATAACCAGATGGATTAAACCGGAGACGATGGCAGCGTCACTATTGGCTTGAAATTGCAGTTTTCCATTTTTTTCACTGTGCACCAGCCATACTTGTGATTGGCAGCCATGCAGGATGTTGGTATCAATTTTGAGTGCATCATCCATCGGTTTTAGTTGCTTTCCCAAATCGATGATATATTGATATTTTTCCAACCAATCATCAAACATCTCGAAAGTTTCAATAATTTCTGTTTGTTGGTTGGTGTCGTTTATAGTTTGATTTGTCATTTCATACTCCAACGCGTGCCTTCAGGAGAGTCTTCAAGAATAACGCCTAAAGAATCTAATTCATCACGAATTTCATCAGATCGTCCCCAGTTTTTATCCGTTCGAGCCTGAGCGCGTTCAACGATTAACTGTTCTACTTGTTCTTTGATGTCAGCACCTCCTGCTTGTTTTTGGGAGAACCAGGCTCCAGGGTCGCTTTGTAAGACGCCTAATAAGCTGCAACTTTTTAATAATACGCTTTTAAGTTTAACTTTTTCATCGATTGAATCGGCATTGGCTAACAGCTTGGCCATTTGATTAACCCGAGCAAAAGCTTTTGGGGTGTTGATGTCATCATCCAATGCCGCCAACAGCTCTTCGTCAACTACTGAGTTGATATCAACTTCGATGTTTTGTACATCACGTAAAGTAGAGTATATGCGATCTATAGTCTTTTCTGCTTGAGTTACTGTTTCTGTTGTCCAATCAACTGATTGCCGATAATGTGCACTGAGTAAAACCCAACGAGCCACCTCGCCTGTCACTTCAGCCACCACTTCGCGAATCAATTGGATGTTACCTAATGATTTGGACATTTTCTGGTCACTCATGGTAATAAATCCATTATGTACCCAATAATTGGCAAAGCTGCGGGTATCATTGGCACAACAACTTTGGGCCACTTCATTTTCATGATGAGGGAAAAGTAAGTCTTTACCCCCACAATGAATATCTATGGTTGGTGCTAAATGTTTAGCCGCCATAGCAGAACACTCGATGTGCCAGCCAGGACGGCCACGGCCCCATGGTGATTCCCAACCGGGTAAAGA
>CALLLZ010000295.1 GCA_938008005.1 uncultured Marinicella sp.
AATGATTTAATTTGATCCATGATTTGTAAATACATGGGTCTGCCATCTTTCTGAGATAAAACTAAATAAGGGTTCATTAAATAATAATCTGTATATATCGTATATACACAGTATAGTCACGGATGTTGTAATGTCAAGAAAATTAAAAGTAATCAATCAGGGTGACTGTTTAAATGATAAAAAAACACCGGTATCATTATTTTTTTAAATTTGGAAAAGTGTTTCACTGCTAAGCCAATAAGCTTGATTAAATCAGCTTAAATTTTGGCTTCCGACTAAGATGAATTATAATGATTACTTTAACTGGTCGAGCCAACAAATTGAAGCAGCTACAGATATATAAGATAAGTTCATATAGCTTAGGAAGTGAATCATGAAAAGCCCATTACATGTAGTTATTTTGGCTGCAGGAGCAGGCACGCGCATGCGCTCAAACAAACTTAAAGTATTACACCAAGTGGCCGGTCGAGCCATGATTGATCATGTGCTGAAATTGGCAGAATCCTTAAATCCATCACAAGTTACCGTGGTTTTTGGTTATCAAGGCGAGCAATTGATACGGCATTTTAAAGATGAATCGGTTAATTGGGCTGAACAAAAACAACAATTAGGCACCGGTCATGCAGTACAACAGGCAGTCAATTTTTTTAAAGATGACGAAGATGTATTGGTACTTTATGGTGATGCACCGCTGGTACAAACCCAAGATTTGGTGGGGTTGGCGGGTCAGCAATTTGTTTTAACAGCTGAAGTTGATGACCCTGCTGGGTATGGTCGAATCATCAGAAGTGGTGATGAGGTTACCGCTATTATTGAGCAAAAAGATGCCAACTCAACAGAGTTAAAGGTCAAAGAAATCAATTCTGGCATAATTCAAGCTCCAGCCAAAGGACTAAAAAAATGGCTCGACAGGTTATCTAATAATAACCAACAACAAGAATACTACCTCACCGAAGTCATTGGTTTAGCTGCCCAAGATGGTGAACCCTTTACAGCTGTAAAACTCAATGATGCTAATTCAGTTAAAGGTGCCAATGACATGGTCCAATTGGCCGAACTCGAAGGCATTTATCAACAGCGTGAAAGACTAAAAATAATGCAAGGAGGTGTCAAATTGATTAACCCCAACTCCGTTGACATCCGTGGTGAGTTAACATATGGTCGTGATGTTGTGATTGATAAAGGTGTGTTGTTAGATGGCCAAAATAGCTTGAATGATGAGATTGTGATAGGCGCGTATTCGGTTTTGCGTAATTGTAAGCTGGCATCTGGCACCATTGTAGAACCTCATACTATTTTAGATGGAGTTGTGACTAAAGGTGCTTGTTCTATCGGTCCATTTGCGAGGTTGCGACCAGGCACAGAATTATCTGCCGGTTGTAAAGTGGGTAACTTTGTTGAAACTAAAAAAGCTGTTTTGGGTCAAAATAGCAAAGCCAGCCACTTGAGTTATTTAGGTGATGCTCTGATTGGTCAAGGCGTAAATATTGGTGCAGGAACCATTACCTGCAATTACGATGGTGTGAATAAATTTACTACCACCATTAAAGATGGGGCATTTATAGGTTCAGACAGCCAATTGGTGGCACCGGTAACCATCGGTGAAAATGCCACTATTGGGGCAGGTTCAACCATAACCAAAGATACGCCTGATGACCATTTAACCTTGTCCAGAGCCAGACAAAAAACTGTCAAAGATTGGCAAAAACCTCAACCGAATACGAGCGAAAAATAATATGTGTGGAATTGTAGCAGTCAGCGCCAATCGCAATGTGATCGATGTCATTGTTCATGGCCTCCAAACCCTAGAATACCGTGGTTACGATTCTGCTGGTGTTGCCATTATTGCGGGCCAAGAGATTGAAATTCGTAAACAAGCAGGTAAATTATCTAACCTTAAAAAAGAATTGGAAGATCATCCAATCGACGGACATGTGGGAATTGGTCATACCCGTTGGGCCACTCATGGAGAACCGACATCTGCCAATGCGCATCCACATGATTCAAACAATGCCATTGCACTTGTTCATAATGGAATTATTGAAAACTATCGGCCTTTACGAGAGAAATTACTGGCTGCTGGTTATGAATTTAAATCAGAAACTGATACCGAAACCTTGGTACATTTAATTCATTATTACCAAGCCGAAGGCATGAGTTTTTCTGATGCAAGCCATCAAGCCATAGGTGAATTAAAAGGTGCTTATGCAGTGGCAATTACCAGCATGTCAGATCCTTCCCGAATTATTGCAGCACGAAAGGGAAGCCCTCTGGTAGTGGGTTTAGGTGAGGGAGAAAATTACGTCGCTTCAGATGTCCAAGCCTTAATCAATGAAACCAATCAATTTTACTATTTGGAAGAAGGTGATGTGGTTGAAATTACTCAAAACAGCTGTGTCATTTATGATCAACAAAAACAGGTGATTCAACGTGAATTAAAAACGGTGGAGCTGTCGTCCGACTCATTGAGCAAAGATGGTTATGCCCATTACATGTTAAAAGAAATATATGAGCAACCCACAGCAGTGGCCAACACCATTGCAGATCGATTGTATCATGATCAAATTTCGAAGTATTTTATCGATGCACCCATCGCAGCCATATTAGACCAAGTGGAGAACATTCACATCATCGCATGTGGTACCTCTTTTCACGCTGGTATGGTTGCTCGTTACTGGTTAGAGGCTTTTACCCAAATTCCTACCCAAGTCGAAATTGCCAGTGAATACCGTTATCGAAAGCCAGTAGTGCCTAAGAAAACGTTGTTTTTGACCATTTCCCAATCAGGTGAAACAGCCGATTCTTTAGCCGCGTTGCGTTTTGCTAAAACAGCGGGCTATTTATCAACATTTGCGGTCTGTAATGTGGCCGAATCAAGTTTAGATCGTGAGACTGATGTGTGTTTCTTGACCCATGCCGGCCCAGAAATCGGTGTGGCCTCAACCAAAGCTTTAACCACCCAATTGGCTGTTTTGGCACTGTTGACTCTAAAGCTAGCCGAAATCAAACAAGTTGACGTTGAAATACGTAAAAATTTAGCCAAGCAACTTCGCGCACTGCCAGGAATCATTAACCAATCCTTGTTATTGAATGACCAGATCAAAGTGATTGCTGAAAAAATTGTGCGTCGGGATAATGCTTTGTTTTTGGGTCGTGGTGTGCATTATCCAATTGCTTTGGAAGGCGCTTTGAAACTCAAAGAAATATCTTATATTCACGCCGAAGGTTATCCTGCCGGTGAACTTAAACATGGCCCTTTGGCATTGGTAGATGAAAAAATGCCGGTTATTGCGGTTTGTCCTAATGATGAGCTGCTTGAGAAGTTAGAATCTAACATAGAAGAAGTCCGGGCTCGTGGTGGTGAACTGTTTGTTTTTGTTGATCATAAAAGCCAGCATGGGTTAAAAGATCGCGTCGACCACCTCATAGAAATGGAGGCCAGTGGCTCATTCACTTCTCCCATTGTTTTTAATGTACCCTTACAGTTACTTTCATATCATGTCGCCGTTTTACGTGGAACAGATGTTGATCAACCACGCAACTTGGCTAAATCAGTAACTGTAGAGTAAAGGAGCAGTCAAATGTCATTGAAATGATCATGGCAAGTGAGGCATTTGAAAATCTAATAAAAACTTGGTTGAGATAAGTTTATTATATTGATTCGGTGTCAAGGAAAAGGTAAGTATATAGAGTATGTATGACTACGCCATCAGCCAGCTCATCTGGTTCATTGTAGTTAGTGCCTTTGGCAAAAATCAGGTCGCAAAAAATGAAGCTTCTCCTCGTTACTGTAGTGGTAAGTATGGAGAAATGTCAATCTCAATACAAAAGTGTTTTAGAGAGTAAGTTGTACTTTTATGTTATCTTTATTTTGTCTAGATTCTGTAAGTCGTAACGAAATTTTAATCTAGTTGTTGTATATTGAACAGAAATCAAGTTTGGAGATAGGGAATCATATGAATATTAGAAAATTGTTTTTAGCCATTTTATT
>CALLLZ010000296.1 GCA_938008005.1 uncultured Marinicella sp.
AGAATTCTGAAAAAAAGCATCTGGAGTGCTGAAACGAGTATTGCTACTGGTCATCGCTTTATTGGCCGATAAATCGAAAGGTTTAAACGGCTTCAATTCATCTGACCAAGATGCACAACTAAACAACAACAATCCTGTAGCAGTTAATTGGCAAGCAATTTTAGATAATGATTTGAATAGCACCTTCATCCCCAGAATAATCAATGACAACCTCACTTCAGACCAGCCGAAACAAAGAAAGTTTCATACGAATTGAATGATATCAAAAGCACCTTAAAAGTACAAGCAAAATCAAAAACATAAGCCATTATCTTAAAACTCAATCAACCCTTTGTGAGCCAGGTCACAATTTCAGCCTTTTGCCTGTGTATTTTGCCAGTATTTGCGAGCCATTTTCATAGCTTTATCCATCAAAGTATT
Organism: uncultured Marinicella sp.; assembly: GCA_938008005.1. Taxonomy (GTDB): domain Bacteria; phylum Pseudomonadota; class Gammaproteobacteria; order Xanthomonadales; family Marinicellaceae; genus Marinicella. The sequence continues at coordinate 421 of CALLLZ010000296.1, forward strand.
CTCTGCATAACTGCCATTAATCAACACACCTGCTGTTTGTTCCATCAAAACTTCCATCGCTTCTGCAATGTGTGAAACTGCATGCACTGAAAACAAATTATCTTTACATGCCTGCTGCACATCAGGTCTGAGCATCAACTCTCCTGCATTGGCTCGAGGTATTATGACACCTTGTTCACCTGTTAACCCTCGGTATTTACACGTATCATAAAAACCTTCTATTTTCTCGTTAACCCCTCCAATGGCTTGCAGCCTTCCATGCTGATCTATCGCCCCTGTCATCGCAAACCCCTGGTTAATAGGAACTTGTGTCAAAGCAGAAATTAAACAACAAAACTCTGCACCCGAAGCTGAGTCACCATCAATACCACCATAACTTTGTTCAAAAGCAATTGAGGCAGAAAAAGTCAACGGATGTTCAACTGGCAACATGTAGCGCAGCAACCCGCCTAAGATATGAAACCCTTTGGTATGAATTGAACCTGACTTTCCAGCCTTGCCTTCAATATCAATCACTCCTGCTCTTCCGGGGCCAATGGCAGTGGTAATTCTTGATGGGAACCCATAAACAACTGGACCAGCATGTATTACCGCTAAGCCATTAATTTGTCCAACAGTTCGGCCAGCTGTATCAAGGTTTATGGTACCGTCTTGCAAACGTTCCTGAAACTTCCTAGATGATAAACCAGCACGTCTTTTGGTCCCATCAATTGCCTGTTGCACATGCTCTGCTGTTACCACTTTTTTATTGCCTTTTAATGCCCAATAGTTGCCTTCTCGAGCTAAATCAGCCACTCGTGAGAATTTAGCCGTTAATTTATCCTGCTGAGAGCAAACTCTGGCGCCATGCTCAATCAACCTGGCCACTGCCTGAGCATTGAATGGAAGCAACCCATCTTCTCTGATGATTTTCGCTATAATGCCAGCATAATTTTTATAACCGTTCTCATTGCGCTCAATCACCGAATCAAAATCCGACAACACTTTAAACAACTCCGGGAAATCCGGGTCTTGATTATCGAGATAATAATAAATACTCGTATCACCAATTAAAATCACCCGCATACTGACTGGAATTGGATCAGGTTTAAGCGAGGGCTGACCAAAAGGCCAACTCATTTCTGCTGGTACGATTTCCAACAGTTCATTTTTTACCGTACGAATCAGCGTCTTCCAAGCGCCAGGTTCAGCCAAAACATCTCTTGCATCCAAAATCAAAAAACCACCATCTGCACGTAACAACGAACCACCAACAATGCTTAAATGATCTGCTAAAACCGGCCCATTTTCCCCCCATTTACTTTCGATGGAACCCAATAAATTTTGCATAGAAGGTACCCGTTCAACTACCACAGGACAATCTTTACAATCATCCAGTGGCAACAATAAATTCACAGCATACCGTTCTCTTGGGTTAATGTTTTTAGTTTTCTTATAGAAAAACTGATCAATCAAATCAACTTTTACTGCTGCCAAATGCTCAAACACCTGCTCATTATCAAATGAATTCTCAAAGGCCTTGATTTTGCCATCAATCAACCCACTGACATATGACTCCAATAAATTGGAAATTTTGCCCATGCCTTGTTCTCTGACCTCGTTAATTTTTCGACCAAGATCTTCTAACTTTTTACTGTATTCTTGTTGCGCCTTCATCAAACTTTCTTGCTGTTCCTTTGTAATTTCACCGGCCGCAACTTTTTGTTGCCATACATTAGGGTCTAGAACCTCATCATTCAGCTTCGGAGCAATAATGGTTTGCTGGCCTTGCTGGGTGTTGATATTAATCATAGCCAAACTGTTCTTTGCCAATTCTTTTTCAAATGGATCAGTCAACTTTTTGATTGTTGATTGCAACTTTTCCTCAGCCTTATTTTTTTCAGAAAGCAAAGATTCTGATTCCATGGCTTTTTGCAGTTCTTCTGCAAAATAAACACCCAGACTTTCCATCATGTCTTTGAATTGGCTGCCTTGTCCAGCTGGGAGACTGATTAATTTGGGCCGATCGGGCTGTTGAAAATTAGCCACATAACAATGTTCGGTCTTTTCTTTAAGCTGTGGTTTGACTTCATTCAAAATCTTCGAAACCATACTCATACGCCCTGTACCACTGAGACCACGAACATATACATTTTGTCCATACGCGTCACATTCAATAGCAAACTTTAAAGCATCTAACGCATCATCCTGGCCAACTATCACATCCACAGGCTCTACTTCCTTAGTGTTTTTAAAACCTAATTTTTTAGCATCACACTGCCACCGAACCTCTTGCCATTTCAATTTTGTTTGTTCAATCATATTATCCTGTAATTATATTTTGGTCATAACAATAAAGTATAATAAACGATATTACTTGCATGATTGTTTGTTTTTACCTAAAGTTTGCTTTTTTTAACCTATGAAGCAGGTGATATTTTGAATTCTTGGGTGGTGTTAAAGTTTGGCGGAACTTCTGTTTCCAGTAAAAAAAAGTGGCAAGTCATAATTGACGTAATTAAAAGTCGAATCAAGCAGGGTCATCAAGTGATGCTGGTCCATTCCGCAGCACAGGGTCTAACCAACTTATTGACGCAAAAAAGCGACCACAATAAATCAGTAGCACAAGCATTCACTGAACAAATTCTCACTTTTGCCGAACAACTTGATGTAAGTACCTCATTGGTTCAGGCACATCTTGACCAACTAAATAAGCTGGATAAGCAAGACAAGCTAACCACTACGGAACGAGCTGAACTGTTGGCTTTGGGTGAAAAGTGCACACACCAACTCGTGTTACAACATCTCAAGCCACATATCGACGTAGAAAGCATCAACCCAAAAAACTGGTTAATCAGCTCTGCTCATGACAAACGCAGTATAGACTCACAAATACTTTCGGCTAAATGCGATATAGAACCTAAAGATTGTGATCATTTAACCGCTGACTTTTACCTGATGCCAGGTTTTTTCGCCAGTGATTCACGTGGCCAAACTGTTCTCTTAGGTCGCGGAGGGTCCGATACTTCTGCTGCGTACATGGCTGTTATTTTACAGGCTAAACAACTAGAGATATGGACAGACGTACATGGCATATTCAGTGCCAATCCACACAGCATTCCTAACGCCAGATTGTTATTGAATCTTGGTTATCAAGAGGCACGCGAAATCGCTGCCAGTGGCGGTAAAGTTCTGCATCCGCGTTGCATCTTACCAGTTGAACAACATCGCATCCCTCTGCTAATAAAGAACACCAATGATCCACAAGCTGCAGGCACAGTTTTGGCACCAGAAAACAGCCCAAAAAAACCACGAGTGTCTGCCATTAACAGCCGTCATCAAGTTACTTTGGTATCAATGGAGTCCATTAATATGTGGCACCAAGCAGGGTTTATGGGTGATATTTTTACCATCTACAAAGACTTAGGTTTATCGATTGACTTGGTATCAACTGCACAAACCAATGTCACGATATCACTCGACAATATTGACAACATCCTTAGCGCTGACTTGCTCGATGAATTAAAAGCAGCACTAAGCCCTTTATGTGAAGTTGAAGTTTTTCAAAACTGTTCAGCGGTCACCTTAGTGGGATACAGAATCAGGGCATTGGCGGACAAAATTGCTCCGGTTTTGTCCACCTTTGCTGACCAAAGGGTATACATTACCACCCAATCATCTAATGACTTGAACCAAACCTTTGTGGTAGATGAGGACCAAGCGGATAAATTAGCCCGCGCTTTGCATGAAGTACTGATTATTGAAGACAAAGAAATCGATGATTTTGGCCTGAGTTGGGCGGAGCTTGTTCAAAAGAAAACCACCAAGCCTGAAATAACTCAAGCTTGGTGGCATTTAAAACAGACTCAATTATTAACAATGGCGACACAGCAGTCACCATGTTATGTCTATCATTTACCCACCATAAAACACCAAATCGAGCAATTGCGTCAACTCACTTCAGTCGATCGGTTTTTTTATGCCAGTAAAGCCAATTCGCACCCCTCGATACTTGAGTTCATGTACGACAACGGCATATGTTTAGAAACGGTTTCACCTGGTGAAATTAAACGAGTCAAATCAACATGTAAAGAGATCCAGCCTCAAGACATATTGTTCACACCGAACTTCGCCCCATTAGATGAATATAAAAACGCGCTATCTCAAGGCATACATGTCACCATTGACAACCCTTCTTTGCTGACGGAACACCCAGACTTGTTCCAAAATCAAACTGTGATTTTACGCTTGGATCCAGGCCATGGTAGTGGACACCATCGCTATGTCAGAACCGCTGGGACACATTCTAAATTTGGCATCCCACCCGCTGATGTAGAGCCTATAGCTGCATGGTGTAAAACCCACCAAATTAAGGTGGTTGGCTTGCATGCACATGCTGGCAGTGGCATTTTAGATCATACTAACTGGCCCAGGATCGCTGATTACCTAGGCAGTTGTCTGTCTTTGTTTCCTGACGTTCATATTGTTAATTTAGGTGGTGGATTAGGCATAAGAGAAAATCCAAGCGACTTAGGTCTGGACTTACTTGCACTTGACACGGCATTAGGCACATTCAAAAAAGCCCACAGAGACATCCAGCTTTGGATGGAACCTGGACGTTTTTTAGTCGCACACAGTGGTGTTTTATTGGCCAAAGTGACACAAACCAAGTGGAAAGGAAAACAAGGTTACATAGGTATTGAAACTGGCATGAACTCATTAATCAGGCCTGCCTTGTATGGTGCTTGGCACAATATAGTTAATTTAACCCGGCTCAATGAGCATCCTGAATACACTGCCAATATAGTTGGCCCCATGTGTGAGTCTGGCGATGTACTGGGGATAGATCGAAAAATGCCACGTACCCAGGTTGGAGATATACTGCTGATTGCGAACACTGGCGCTTATGGAGCTGTTATGGCCTCAACTTATAACCTGAGAGAACCTGCCAAAGAAATCATTATTGATGCTTAAGGAAGCCATAAACTGAAACTGAATTCAAAGTTAATGACCTTAATTGCGTAAAATGACTATATCTTGAGTTGAAATAAAAGCACAATGTTTGGTATAACTGTGTGCATGTGTCAATTGAATCTAACCCTATTAAAGATAGCCTTATTACTGCTGATTAGTTGTTATTTTACCCGTACAGTTGACGCACAAGCTTTCACAGAAGTCACTGTTCAAAGTGGAATAAACTTTACTCACAGCAACCAAGCCAATATTCAAGGTGAACCTACTATCATAGCGGCAGGCGGTGCTGTCGCCGATTATGATTTCGATGGCTACCCAGATTTTTATTTATTAGGTGGTAGCAATCAACACAATGCATTGTTTCATAACCAAGGTAATGGAAAATTCATAGATTTAGCAAGTACAGCTCAAGCTGACATATTCGATGTTTTGGGTTCTGGACCTGTTTTTGCAGATGTGGATGGCGACTTTGACCTGGACTTGCTGGTATTTTCCATCAATAAAGAAGGCCAATCTCAAAGTACTGGTGACACACTTAACAACCGCCCGCGGCTATTGATTAACTTGGGTAACGGCGCCTTCATGGAATCGACCAACTCTGGATTTAATTCAGGAATGGCCAGTTATATGGGAACTTTTGGCGATCTCGATAAAGATGGTGATCTGGATCTATTCATGAGTCATTGGAACGCTGACGAAACCACCAGCAAACAACTGTTTTGGAAAAATGACGGCAATGGTCACTTCACTGATGTCACCATTGAATATCTGGGCTTTCCACAAAATGCTAATTTTGATCGCTGGACTTTCACACCAAATTTCACAGATATTAATGGTGACGGCTGGCTTGACGTTCTGCTGACCTCTGACTTCAGCACCAGCAGAATATTTTACAGTACTGGATTTCCCCAAAATCAACCCGCATACCTGATTTCTCAACCGGCCTTCATCTCAGATGAGAATGGCATGGGAGCCGCTGTCGCAGATTATGACAATGACGGTGATATGGATTGGTTTGTCACCAGTATATGGGACCCAAACGGTATTCCTGAGGCCAACTGGGGCATATCTGGAAACCGCCTTTATAAAAACATCGGCATGGGAAACTTTGAAGACGCCACAGACGAATCAGGACTCAGATTCGGTTACTGGGGCTGGGGTGCTTGCTTTGCTGATTTTAACAACGATGGTTATCTCGACATCTACCACGAAAATGGTTTCGTATCCGAACGAGCCAGTGAATTTATCAACGACCCTGCCCGCTTATTTATGGCCAACGGTGACGGCACTTTCACTGAATCGGCTGTTGTCAGCGGCTTAAATCATTCTGGCCAAGGTCGTGGAGTTAGTTGTGTTGATTATGACTTGGATGGCGATCTTGACATTCTAGTTATACCTAATAACGCGCATTATCGTTTATATACAAACCACAGCAATAACAACAATCATTATTTAGGGGTCAAATTGTTTGATACCGGAAGCAATCCATATGCTTACCATTCAAAAATTTCGCTCACCACTGCTGCATCTACCCAAACTCGGGAGTTAACAGGCGGCAACAACTATGCTTCCAATAACCCGCTGACTCAACATTTTGGTTTGGGTGCTGAAATGACTGTCACTGAAATTCTGGTCACATGGCCTGACGGTATTAAACAAACCATCAACAGTCCAATAACAGTAGATCAAGTAATCAGTATTGGTCGCTATTGTCACACCACTTTCTTGACTCAAATAAGCGATGCCACTCCATTAAACTCATCTGTTGAAATATTCTTACAAGATTTAAGTGGCGCACCTATCATTAACCGAAGTGTTAACTTGACTGTTACCCAAGGACCTAATACTGGCTACACAGCCACAATGAACACCAACAGCAATGGTATCGCGACATTTCCTCTCACATTCAATTCAAATGGCACAGATCGTATCCGGTTTGATTTCCATGAAGCAGGTACACCTCAAATTTGTCGATCATTGGTTGAATGGCAATCGGATTTGATTTTTGAAAATACCTTTGAGTGATTTTAAAATACTCCATCACTTTTCAAGTTCCACAATATTTTCACCAATCATCTTTTATCATTCAAACTTTACTTTTTACAGAAATTTAAATATCAATTGAAGTCAGTTAACTATAGAATTTCAACTGATAAGACTTATATCAGGACTACATCCATTCGAAACTTTCAAGTGAAGAAGTAAGTTCAAAAAATAACACTTTGAAAACAATCAATGGTTTATTAAATAACTGAGCCCATTTGAAATTGAATACCACCATGAAAAATTTAACTGCATTAACACTCGTAATGTTTTCAACTTACTTATCGGCACAACAAGCTGAAAACTCTCCTACCAGTGAACATAAGTTGCAAATTGGTCTGGCAGGAGTCACCAGTCAGTCACTTTACTTAGATGGTGAGAACCAAACACGAATTTTTCCTGCCATCGACTATCAATATAAGAGACTGTTCTTCCAAGCCGGTGATCTGGGTTTTAACTTGATTGATCAAAACAATTGGGAAATTGATTTTGGCTTAGGCATTAATTTGATAGGCGATACAGAGCGTGGAGACAGTCGCCTGCTAGAAAACTTACCAGAACTGAGTTTACCTTTGAATGCTTTTGTATCAACACAATACAAATCACCAATTGGCTTATTCAAAGTAAAACACAACCATGAAATAAACAACAAACACAATGGCAACTCTACAAGCATCAGCTATTCTGCTCCTATATTCAAAGACAAATGGCTATTTTTACCTCAAGTCAGCTATGAACATTATAGTGATGAAGTGGTAAATTATTTCTTTGGCGTTGAGCCAGTAGATGCCTCTATTGAAATACCAAGTTATCAAGCAGGCTCAACCAAAACCATTAGCCTAAGTGTATTGGGACTTTACAAGATTAATGATAAATGGTCATTTGTTGGTAACTTACAAAATGAATTCGCCGGCGATGAAATCAGTGACAGCCCAATCGTTAATGATGATCAACGACTATCGGTATTTGCTGGTTTTTTATATAAAGTTTTTTAACCTAATGTGAGGCCACCCAAACTTACTAACACGTTACATAAACTTATAAAAGCGCACCTTCTTTCATGTCTTGCCAAGCAAAGATTTGAAAGCCGATTCTATGTTCTGCTGAGTCACAGTATTTAAAGCCTGATGATTGTGTGACAACCAAAATACATCCTCAGCTCGGTGGCCAAAAGTAACAATCTTTGCAGCGTGAATATCTATTGATAAATTAACAAATATTTGAGTGATGTTAACCAATAATCCAGCATAATCCGTACACTTTATTTCAAACCGAGTTTCCTGTTCAGAACGTCCTGCTGAAAAACTTAATTCAGGGGGCTCAATAAAGAATTTTTCACGTCGGCTTGCCACTAATTTACGATTTTTTTCATGATATTGTGGAAGGTTTAAAACCTCATACATAGCCAACTGAATGGCTTCAAGTGATTGTTCGTTGTAGTCGCCTAAACAATGAAAACAATCCAAAACAAACCCATTACTGCCACTATAGATACGCGCGTTGGCAACATTCACTTGAAACTCCGCAAACACTTCAATCACATGATGAAACAAGCCAACTTGGTCTTCACCGTAAAGCATGATTTCAAAACCATCTTGATGCAGGTCAGTGATACAAACTGTTGTTTGATTATTGCTCTCCGTAATGGCTTGGCTAATTTTAGCTATTTGTTCTGAGGACGAATAGTCAAAAAAACTATCCGGTATGTGTTGCCATAAATCAATAATTTCATCATGGTGTAAATCATCAAGCAAATCCATTGCATCGGCTTTGGCTTGTTCAACAAAGTCATCATTCTCAGAAGAAAGATGTTGACTGGTTCGTAAATACAGCTCTTGTAACAAGCTGTCTTTAAACGAATTCCATAATTTTGGATCGGTCCCAGAAATATCAGCCACTGTCAGCACATATAGATTATCCAAATAACTTTGTTGTCCTACCAACTGTGCAAATTTTTGAATAACATTGGCATCACTGATGTCTTGTTTCTGCGCCACTACTGACATGATTAAATGGTATTTGACCAACCAACTCAAAAGTTTTACATCTGTTTCAGGCAAATCAAAATTTTCTGCAAATTCCACAGCGTCTACAGCACCTAATTCGGCATGATCACCGCCTCTTCCCTTGGCAATATCATGAAAAAAACCTGCTAAATTAAGCACATAAGGCTGACGAATTTTCTGCGCCACCGAATGTGCGTGCGGATGCTTTTCAATGTTAAGGCATATATTACGGATATTACGAATGACAAATAATGTATGTTGGTCAACTGTATACATGTGAAATAAATCATATTGCATGCGACCCACTATGCGACCAAATACTGGCAAGTACGCACCCAACACACCCAATGCATTCATTAACTTGAGCTGACCGAAGACTAAATTTTTATGCTTAAATATTCCAATAAACAGCTCTTTTATCTGTTGGTCTTCCCTAAAGTCTTCATCAATCAAATACAAACACTGACTGATGTAACGCAAAGTGTTGGCCCTGATGCCGTGAAT
>CALLLZ010000297.1 GCA_938008005.1 uncultured Marinicella sp.
CGATTATTGGAAGTGGCTGGACTAGAAAAAGGCCGTGAATACGATACAGAAATCAGCTTTTCCAGTGATGGCAAGAGGTACAGGCCCGATGTCTTGATTCATCTACCACAACAAAAAACCTTGATAGTCGATGCCAAAGTATCACTGACAGCTTTTGAAAACTATATCAATACAGAAGATAAAACCGAACGGCAATCACAACTCAATCAACATGTGCAAAGCATCAAGACCCATATTGATGGCTTAACCAAAAAGTCATATCAAAATATTGAACAACTAGATACATTGGATTTTGTATTGATGTTTGTACCCATAGAATCGGCATTTTTAGAAGCCATTAATGCCCAACCCAATTTATTAGAGGATGCTTACAAAAAGAATGTCTTGATAGTTTCAGCCAGTAATTTATTGGCAACTCTCAGAACTGTAATGGTGCTGTGGCAAAATGAAAATCAGAATAAAAATGCCCAATTAATTGCTGATAAAGCAGGAAAAATGTATGACAAATTCGTTGGCTTTGTAAATAATTTAAATGACATTAAACTGCGCTTGGATCAAGCTGACAGTGCTTGGTATGCTGCTGAGAACAAGCTCAAAACCGGCCGCGGAAACTTAATCACTCAAGCCGATAATTTAAAACAATTGGGTGCCAGAAACAGCAAGCAACTGCCTACAGAATAAGCCACTTTATAGATAACCTTAAAAAGCAAAGATACTGCACTAAAACAGCCATTTGAATATTTGTCTTAATGTCAAATTTTCCTGCGAATTATCAAGCAGAAGCATTCAAACAAGAGAATTTTTCTAGTCAGAATTGATTGGCTTTACCTTCTATAATTTGCTTAAGGTGTAGCAAATCAAGTTAGCTTATAATCTAACTCATCATTATCAAAACAGGAGGTTTTTACATGTTATTTTTACAAGTTATTGGCGGTATTGTCGTAGGAGTTATTCTTCTCATCACCCTGTTTTATATTTTTCTTCGATTAAAGTTTGGTAAATTTTTACACGCTGACACCAACTCTGAACCATTGATTATTCATTTGAATAAAGACATCAACCCTGAATGGGTTCAAAGTAAAAAACCACAGCAACACATCGAAACATTAAAATCTCTTGGGTTTGTCGCTGGTGATGCTTATTTAATCAAAGAAATGGAAGGCACACAACTGGTTTCGATGCACCAAGGTCCGATATGTGCAGTCGTCTATCAACACCCTTTGGCTGGCTCTTGGGTTGACATCGTTTTTCACGAAATTGACGGCATTGAATATACTGTATCCAATGCGCCTATGGGTTCAGCAATTGACGTCCCTAAAAACTGCCAAAAAGTGATGGACCCTTCTTTAACAGTAGAAGAAATTCACAATCAAATTTCTGTCTTGAAAAACAAAAGCCAAAAATCATTCGAACCCATCAATGAAGATAACTTCAGGGCTTTTTTTGAAAACACTTACAAAAAAGAAATGGCTTGGCGAATTCGTAAAGGCGGTATCAGTTTTGACGAATTTATCAACACTTCAGCAGAATCTAAAATAAAATCCAGTTCTAAAAACCTCAAAGCTGCATTTGTTGAAATGAAAGAGAGCGACTTATATGCGTGGCAAGCAGCTGCCCTAGAACATTATCGCAAAACCAACAATATTGATTACGAAGCATTTTGTGAAGATGAGTATAGGCTGATTGTTGTTCCCTTTACTACAGCAGCTGAAGCATTCATCAACCACTTAGAACAAATGGATTTCATCAATGAATCACAAGCAAAAAAATACAAGCAACTACATACCGATGAAACTGATATATTTAAACTATTTGATACCATCAATGGGCACTTATCACCGGAGTTAAGAGCCAATTTTATTACCGATCAAGATTTTCCATTACCTTTGAAAATATACAAAACCAAAGAAGAGGATTATTAATGGTTAACAAATATCAATTTTGAAAAATGAAACCATTATTTAAGTTCACTGAAATGTTTTAAATATCAAAGCAAACTAATGGCTCTGGCGATGTTTTCTCTGGCTTTTTTTTCATACTTATTTTGAAAATAATCCAAATAGTAAATAGTGTCTTGAGATAAAAAATCCTCAAGTAATTGTTTTCTTTTTTTACGGTATACAAATGAAGGCACTAAGCGGTATTCTTTACGCACATTGTGTTCAAATTGATTATAGACATTACTTGCTGCTCCTAAAATAGTCAGGTCAATATCAACTATTAATTTTTCATCCTGTCCAACAACCTCTCCATCATGTTGGGTTGCCATAATGAGTTTATAAATCCGCTCGATACCACCTAGATCATATGCTTGAGCGGTTAGAAAACTTTTAGCCCAATCAGCACTGTCTTTTTCATTGGTTGATGAAAACGGTCTATAGATGGCATCATGGAACCATATCGCCAGCTCTGTTTCATGTGGGTGCTCAGCCAAGTCTGACGTTTCATCTAAATGACGCAACATTGCATCAATATGGATTGTTGAATGGTAATATCTACTCTTCTTAGAATAAGCAGCCAATAAAGAAGCATAACAACCTTCGGCGTCAGACAACCTCAAAGAATTCATTAATTCCAACCAACGCTCTTTATTCATTATTCAATTCTCGGTGAATCATGTTTTTTTAAGAATTCCAATAATTCTCTTCAATTTCATTAAGTTTTAAAACTATTTCATCATCTTCATCTAAACATTGAAATACTTCCATTGGGAAAATCAATTCATCAAATTCATAAGTTTGATATTGTTTCAGTACATCAATAAAATAAAGTCTTCCTGTAGTTATATTGTCCATTTTGTAATAACAGTATCCAATTTGTTCAAGCAGCTTCACATACCTCCACAGGGCATACTCTTGTTTAATAAATTCACCATCTACTAGGAGGTAATTCTCAAGAG
>CALLLZ010000298.1 GCA_938008005.1 uncultured Marinicella sp.
GTCCAAGAAGTACAATAAACAGCCAATGACAAACCATATACCCAACTTCGTAACTGGGGCCTTTGTTGTAAATTAAGACCATCACCCCAACGTGCCACCACATACATCAGACCAATGTATACCAGAATAATGGCATATACACCGGATTCAGACAACATGATTAAGCCTTAAAAAACACAGCCAAGTTATTGAAATCATAATTAATAACTGTTCTATTTAATACCTTATCATAACTCATTTACCCACAGGTTTTTACTAACGTAGACCAAAGTCTAAGTTTAATTAACTGATGCATTTGCTACATTAAGATCACTTAATTTAAAACGAGGGTACCATGTCATCAAATAGCAATCACGCTGATTACTGGAAAGCCAATCTCAAATTCATGGGGATGTTATTGGCCATTTGGTTTTTTGTTTCTTATGTGTGCGGCATCTTACTGGTTGACCAATTAAATCAAATTCAATTTGCCGGATTTAAATTGGGATTTTGGATGGCTCAACAAGGGTCCATTTATGTCTTTTTAATTCTTATATGGGTTTATGTCCGAGGTATGAATAAGCTTGATAAGAAATTTGGTGTGGAGGAATAATCATGGAATTAAAAACTTTAACGATTATTGTCGTCGTTCTATCATTTGCACTTTATATTGGTATTGCCATTTGGTCTAAAGCCAAAAGCACTGGTGATTTTTATATTGCGGGTAAAGGGGTTAACCCGGTAGCAAATGGCATGGCTACAGCAGCTGATTGGATGTCTGCAGCTTCATTTATTTCTATGGCAGGTATCATTGCTTTTGCAGGTTACGATGCTTCTGTATATTTAATGGGTTGGACTGGCGGTTATGTATTGCTGGCCTTATTATTAGCGCCTTATCTTCGTAAGTTTGGTAAATTCACAGTTCCGCAGTTTATTGGTGACCGTTATTACTCTAAAACTGCGCGTATTGTGGCAGTGGTGTGTTTAATCATCATATCTTTTACTTATGTAGCTGGGCAAATGCGTGGCGTTGGTATCGTTTTTTCCCGGTTCTTAGAGGTTGAAATCGTTACTGGGTTAATCATTGGCATGGGTATTGTGTTTTTCTATGCGGTGTTAGGTGGTATGAAAGGCATTACATATACACAAGTCGCGCAGTATTGCGTCTTAATTTTTGCGTATATGGTACCGGCTATATTCATTTCTATACAAGCAACAGGCAACCCTATTCCACAACTGGCATTTGGCAGTGAAATGACTGGTGAGGGTATGTATTTATTAACTAAATTAGATGGTGTGGTGCAGTCACTTGGATTTACCGCATTCACCGAAGGCTCCAAAAGTACCACGGATATGTTCTTTATCACCGCTGCTTTGATGGTTGGCACAGCAGGGTTACCCCATGTGATTGTCCGTTTTTTCACTGTACCTAAAGTTTCTGATGCCAGAAAATCAGCATTTTGGGCCTTGTTTTTTATCACTATTCTATACACCACAGCTCCAGCGGTTGGTGCACTGGGAAGAATGAATTTAATTGAAACCATACAACCTGGAGAAGTCGGTTCTGTCGCTGGAAATCTTGAATACACCAAGAAACCAGACTGGTTCGCTACTTGGGAAAAAACGGGTTTACTTACATTTGATGATAAAAACGGTGATGGTCGAATTCAATACTACAACGACAAAAACACCGCATTTAAGTCTACAGCTGACAGCTATGGTTGGCAAGGCAATGAACTCAAAGTTGATCGCGACATCATGGTTTTAGCCAACCCTGAAATAGCTCAATTACCTAATTGGGTTATCGCATTAATTGCCGCTGGTGGTATTGCAGCCGCATTATCCACTGCTGCAGGACTGTTACTAGTTATCTCGGCTTCCATTTCACATGATTTAGTTAAAGGTATATTTATCCCAGATATTTCCGAAAAGAAAGAATTGATGGTGGGACGTGTGGCTGCTGCTTTTGCTATATGCGTAGCTGGATATCTGGGGGCAAATCCGCCTGGGTTTGTGGCTCAAGTGGTGGCGCTGGCTTTCGGATTGGCAGCATCATCATTGTTCCCAGCCATTCTGATGGGCATTTTCAGTAAGAAGGCCAATAAAACCGGCGCCATTGCTGGCATGATTGTTGGTATTGTATTTACCTTAAGTTACATCATTTATTTTAAAACCTTGAATGTAGAAATCAATAATGCCGATCATTGGTGGTTTGGAATATCACCAGAAGGCATAGGTACATTAGGTATGATTCTGAACTTCGCGGTGGCTACAGTTGTCAGTAAATTCACAGCACCACCACCGGCTGAAATTCAACAATTGGTCGAATCCATTCGTGTTCCAAAAGCCATTTAAAATGGCTCAAGCAAATGTGATTGGTAAACCCTTCTTCTACCAATCACATTAATAAAAGCCCTGAACTAGAAGTTCAGGGCTTTTTTATTGCATATTTGTATATATTATTTTCAATTAATCCATCAGTTCTTATTCAATACAATAACTGTTAAACTCTCCAACGAATGAATATGAATACCTTCAATCTATAAATTCATATCCACTTTTGAAAATCAAATCACCCAACTCATAAACACCAATATCACAGGTATTAAAAAGTCCACCTCCATTTAATGGTCTGATCACACCAAAAATATCTGTACTTTCACAGGCAGAAATATGATCAGACCCTGCTTTTACTTCACTGCCTGTATCAATTAAAACACTGCCATTCATGGGGTATTGAAAACTAAAAAATTGGAAGTCTAATACTTCAAAACGACCTTCTATATCACTTAAATTTGGATCAACGTTCTCTAGATTATTTGCCAATTCAGGTAATGAGCAACTGCCATCACTGCTGATGATATGCGCTGAATTTAAGAAACCACCAAAGTCCTGAATACCATTGATACCAGTTAGCTCACCACAATCATTCAATTCATTGAAGGCCAAAACTGTGTTGCGTATAGTTATTGTATTTTCATCATCACTAAAAAAACGAACCCCAACCCCCGAATTTCCAGTGATATTAGAATTATTGATTCGAACGTCTACTTGATTGGCACTAACTCCATTAAGTACACCGCTTTCACCACTTGGCCAAACACCATTTTCTGCAATCAAAGTGTTTAATATTCTTGCATTTGAGTTATCTCCTGTTAGAAATACTGCTGAAAGAAAAAAGCCCACCTCATCGACAAAATTTTGATGGACCGAGGACTTATTGATGGTTAAGTCAGAGCCACCATGATAGACACCCGCTCCAGCAGCACCCAAAGTGATTACCGGTGGGATATTAATGGTGTTATA
>CALLLZ010000299.1 GCA_938008005.1 uncultured Marinicella sp.
AAACATAAAAACCCATCGTCATTACCCGGCTTGACCGGGTAATCCATAGCGAAGCGGGTTCGAACGCAGTTCGAAAATATGAAAAACTGACTTTTTTCAACTTAACTTTAGTTAATTTGTCCTAAATGCACTACGGGTTAATAATTATTAGGATATAAAAATTTCTTTAACTTTCATTATTAGCCCGGTACTTTAAAATTGAGATACATCATTGTTCTGTTTTATAGAATGTTTTGATTCAATCATTCTAATTTACAAATTGCCATTTGATACATATCATACACTTATTGAATTTATTAATTAACCAATAACATATTTAATAGGAGTATATAAAATGATCAGTGTAGGCGATAAATTTCCCGAGTACAGTTTAACTGCCGTAGATGGAAAACCTTTTGATGAGATTAACATTGATAATGTGTTTATCAATGTTAGCAGTGAAAGTTTTCCAAATAAATGGCAAGTTATGTTTTTCTATCCCAAAGATTTTACCTTTGTTTGCCCAACAGAAATAGCTGCTTTTGGGGACTTGAATGAAGACTTTTTGGATCGCGATGCTCAGCTGATTACTGCCAGTACTGACACCGAGTTTACTCATTGGGCATGGCGCAAACACCAAGATGAATTGCGTAATTTACCGATACCGATGTTGGCTGATGTTAAACGTGAATTGACCACTGCGTTAGGTATATTAGATCCGACTGAAGGGGTGGCCCAACGTGCTGTTTTCATTATAGATCCTGATGGGATTGTTCGATTTTCAATGGTTACTGACTTGAGTGTTGGGCGGAACCCTAAAGAGGTATTGCGTGTACTTGATGCATTACAAACAGATGAACTTTGTCCATGTAATTGGAGCAAAGGTGATGAAACCATCGATTTAAACGAAGCAACGGCTGATTAAGTCATCAGCATTTATTTATTAAATTTTAAAACAGCTGAACGATAAAGCTCAGCTGTTATCAGAGGAATATATTATGTCAATCAAAGAATTGAAATCAGCATTACCTGATTATGCCAAAGACATTAAGCTCAATTTAGGCAGCGTTTTAACCGAAGAAGGCTCGGCTGGTTTGAGCCAATCACAAATAGCTATGATTGCTTTAGGTTCAGCTTTTGCAACCAAAGACCGATTTTTAATTCAAGGAATCACGGAGTCGGCAGAAACTGTATTGTCAGAAGATGAAATTGATGCTGTAAAGTCAGCGACTACCATTATGGCAATGAACAATATTTATTACCGTTTTACTCATTTAGTCAGTGATAAAAGCTATGGCACCATGCCAGCTAAATTACGCATGAATGTTATTGCAAATCCAGGTATAGAGAAAATTGATTTTGAATTAATATCTTTGGCAGTTTCTGCTATAGAAGGTTGTGGTTTGTGTGTTGATTCACATGTGGCAGTGATCGCTAAGCATGGTGTGAGTAAAGAGGGCATACAATCTTCGATTCGTATCGCAGCAACTTTAAATGCTGTAGCTCAAGCATTAGATATTGAACGTTAAAAAATCAAAAGATCCTGACAGTATTAGGATGCCGGGTTAATAATAAGGACATTTTTGAATTTAAAACGACTGACCAAAAGTGTTTGGTGAGTCGTTTGTTTTTATTAAGAGACCTCTGCATAAATTCTCAATATTTATAACAGTGGAGCTCCTATTTATTTCGCAGGGCCTCACTGATAAAGTGATTACCTATGGTGCCGATAATCAAGCACTGTCATTAGAGGCATCAGACACGCTTGTTGAATTTGATGTCAGTGTCCAGTGGAGTTTTCTGGGTGATCAGGTATTTACTTCGGGAAAGGTAGCAGTACAAATGCAGCTTGAGTTTAATGCTGTAGATGAATACAGAATTGCAGTTAAAGCAGATGATGATCCATCGGTTATTTTTGTAGATGTTAATTTCAACTCAGACAATGAGATTGTTGTCAGTGATTCAAATGGTGTTCTGGGTGCAGTGGATAGTTACATTGAAAATAAAATGTATGTATTTTGTTTGGTTTTTGATTTAGATGAAGGCAGTTCCTTTGACTAATGGTTTGGGCATTGGCGTTGTGATTACTGGTTTTTTACCTCAAACTTCCGAATGTGTTGGACTCACAGTAGATGAACTAAAAGTTGCTGCGACTACTGCAAGGCCTGACTTAATTTTTCAAGCGGGTTTTGAGTCGATAGAAAACCGTTAAAATCTTCTGATGCATCTAGATTTTCCAGGGTCAAAAATGTTAATTTTTTCACTCTAGATTAAAAGCTTTAAATCAGTTGTTCTTTCTGCCACTTATGGTAGTATTTGGTTGTGCAGTTGGTCAATCAAATATAAATTCAATACCACCAAATTTTTCCTTGCCCTTGATAACAATTGGTGGGCAGCCTTTGCGGTTTGTGCCAAATTCATATTTACATTTTTCAACAGTTACTTTGATGTGTAAATCCTTACAGGCTACTACTTCGTTAAGCGAAGAAATGGTTTCTTTTTCCATCTTTATTTGAAAAGGAATGCTACCGACCTTGCTGTTATCAGTTAAAAAGTACTCTGTTTTTCCTTCAATCATGTATATTTTATTGGCTGGTAAGCCGTCATCGTTATTTTTTGTTATTGCTTCATAGGTGGGTCTACAGCTGCCTTGATCATCCTGAATAGCTTGATATGTGATAAGAATTTCATCTGGCTTTAGTTGTTTGTCAGATTTTGATTCAGTACAAGCAGAGATTACAAACATTAATAACAGCAGAGAAGTTGTTTTATTCATTTTTCTTTCCTCGATTTATTTTTTTAATAAGCCTATGGGAGTGGTTTATAAACTGCAATTGTTTTGATCAGTTAAGTTTTGGAATGTGCGAAATTACTCACCTATGAACTGCTTTTGATTCAGTTAACTTTCAGATTCCACTTAAATGTATTTAACTCAATTGGTCTAAACTCCATCTTGGGAATGCTCTGATCAGATTATTTTGTTCGATTACTTTGTTTTGAAAACGCATCGCACCAGCCACAGCAATCATTGCGCCATTATCAGTGCAGTACTTCAGCGATGGAAAGAATGATCTGAAGTGGTGTTTTTTACCCAATTTATGTAATGTCTCTCGTAAAAAAGTATTGGCGCTGACACCACCTGATATGACCAGTTCAGTGTGACCAGTTTGTTTGATGGCACGGAGGCATTTTTTACTCAAGGTGTCAATCACAGCTAACTGAAATCCAGCCGCTATATCGGCTTTGAGTTGTTGAATTTCCTCTTCATTATTACCCTGTTCTTTTTGCTGTTCCCAAGTGACGCGTGTATGGGTTTTTAAACCTGAAAAGCTGAATGCTAAACCAGGACGGTTCATCATAGGTCTAGGGAAATTGAATCGCGTTTCATCGCCTTGTAAAGCCAACTCAGCGATGTATTTGCCGCCAGGGTAGGGCAAGCCTAACATTTTGGCTGTTTTATCGAATGCCTCACCGGCAGCATCATCCAAAGTGTCGCCTAAAATTTTATACTGACCCAAAGCTTGAACATCGACCAATAAGGTGTGACCGCCTGAAACCAGTAAACACAAAAAAGGAAACTCTGGTTTATCAGTCTCCAATAAGGTTGCCATGATGTGCCCTTCCATGTGATGAACTTCTACAGCTGGTAAGTCCAAGGCCCAGGCCAATGATTTACCAACACATGCGCCTACCAACAAGGCTCCTACTAAACCTGGTCCAGCTGTATAAGCGATGCCGTCCAAATCTTTGAGTTTGAGCTTCGCCTCTTCACAGGTTTGCCTGATCAATGGTACAATTTTTCTGACGTGATCTCTGGACGCCAATTCAGGCACCACTCCGCCGTATTGTGCATGCAATTCGATTTGGCTGTATAATTGGTCAGCTATCAAGCCTCGTTCAGTGTCATAAATGGCAATACCTGTTTCATCACAGGATGATTCAATGCCGAGTATCCTCATTCAGCTTTCCAATAGGTAACCACATCTTTTAACTCTGGTCGTTGGCGATCCTGTGGCTGTTCATCAGATGAACCTATGTATAAATAACCTGCAATAAATTCTTTATGATCCAAACCGATTGCTTGCTGTGCTGCAGGGTCTAAACAAGACCACCCGGTGACCCATTGACTAGCATAACCTAAAGAAGTAGCTGCAATGTTAATGTTTTGGCACACCGCTCCGGCTGACAGGATTTGTTCAACCTCAGGTGTTTTGTGTTCAACAGGAGATGCAATGACAGCGATCACCAAAGGTGCACGCATAAAACAGTCTTTTTCGATGTTAATTTGGATGTTTGTAATGTCTTCTTTTTGGGCTTTAACTGCAGCCAGCCTCTCACCAAACTCACGTCGTTCATCCCCTTGTATAACGAACAGTCGCCAGGGTTCTAATTTACGGTGGTCAGGCACGCGAGTCGCAATCGTTAGAATGGTTTCAAGCTCATCAGCATTTGGGCCTGGCTCTACCATGTTTTTAATCAATACCGATCGGCGGCTGAGCATGAATTCAGTGACTGCTTGTTTTTTAGAGTGATTCATTTTAATTGTCATACATTTGCAGGGGTTGAAGAATGAATTATACAACTTTATTTATGAGTAATAAAAGTTGCTCTGTAACAATGGTTGATAGAGTTTGGAATTGTTTTCAGGTCTTAGTAGCCATTGAAAATGGTTTTGAAACAGAAGTTTATGATTTTTGTCGAGAGATAGAGTTTGTATACCCTAAGTCAGTTGAGCCAATAATTTTGACCCAACTGATGTTCACTCGAGTTGTTTATATATGATATAAACAGTGAGGTGTTCTTATCAATCTCGAGATCGATGAGCTTCGCGATAAATTTCCATCACATTGGTTTTATATTCACTGATGTTATATCTGTGTTCCAATTCTTTAAGCTCGTCTTGAAAGTCGCTTAAATCATATTGAGATGCTAAAGTAGCAACTTGAGGCTCAATTTGTGCGTTGATGGTGTTGTTTCGACCATTATATACTGCAAGTGGATATACAATATTATTAAAATATAGATCAATAGGTACGAATTGGCATTCAGTGGCGCTCGACACGTTAGGGTTTAACATTGCATTACTTCGTTCAGCATCACAGGCTTGCTGAGTAACGCCAGAAACGTTGTAATGATAGTCGCCTGGGTCATTACCATAACTACCGCCGGAACCTTGCACAAAAATGGTACTAACAAAAACGTTAGCTACATTCCCAGATTGATCCAAAGCCATTACTTCTGTTGTAGATACTGACATACACATTAATGCCAAAAGAAAAGTTCTAAATAAATGTTTCATGTTTTTCCTCAATAATAGTTAATAAAAAGCATCCAAATAAAAATTTGGACGGCTTTTCAGTGTAAAAAATGAGGCAAAAAAAGACAGGCATTTGTCAGGCTAAAATTGGACAAAAAATATAGATAAAAGGCAAAAAATGGTAAAAGTTGATTTATTTAGCCGAGACTTGACATAGGCGTGGATATTTTAAGCTATACCATTTAGAAGAAGTTATTAACAAGGGATAGAGAAATGATGATTGAGGTATTAAGTATTTTGGGGTAATGTCAAAGATAGTTGCTAATCAATAAGTTTATCGAATGATTCAATAAGACCTGCGATCATATTTACTCAACGACTATGGACTAAAAGTCCATAAGTTGTTTTGTGGACTAAAGTCCTTACTTCGAAACAATGTTTCCGGTGTTTTTATTTGACAAATTTTCCATGGCATTAAAATAGACATTATTTTATTTTCAATGGGTAGTTGGCTTCAGCCAACCTGTATAAATGATGATTCTAAAACCTGTTGACTAAAGTCAACAACCCAAAAGTGGGTCAAGTATTCTTCAAAACCTTAAAGATCAATGTGTAGCAGCTAAAAGCCTTGCACTAAAAGTGCATAGTTTTAACTAGCGAACTGAAACAATAAAAAGAAAGTTAATATCTCTATTAAAGAGGCCTCTGCATAAGCCATGTATCATGTAAAATAAGTTTGAAAATCCAAATTTCTGCATTAGAAAACTAATCAATGTTAAAGTAATTTATGGCCTATATTTTAGTTTTTATATATTTATACTTGGTATTTGGTGTGTATTATTACGCCAAAAAAAGACCCGCTTATTGTCATCTAAAGCACAGCATCAGTGAGTTGGGTGAAAATGGTTCTGACTTTGAACGAGCCGTTGGTTACCTGGTTTTCTTACCTGCTGGGATTGGGTGTTTATTATTGGCCGGATTAACTTATTCAGATATGACAGCAGCAGCAATATTAGTGGGTGCACTGGGTTTTGGTTATTCCCTGAGTGCTTTCTTTCCTTGTGATCCAGGTACACCCATGTTGGGTAGTTGGAAGAATTCAATCCATAATGTAGTTGGCGGTGTGGCCTATATAAGTATGATATATCAGCTGAGAGAGTTGGGTGATCAACATGCTGGCTGGTATATTGAAGTGGCTTTTATATCACTCAGTATATTTTTGCTTAATTTCATCATTGGATGGCCTAAACAGCTGATAGGTTTGACCCAAAGAGTGGCTGAGACAATGGTATTTGTTTCTGTGTTTTTGTTACTTGTGGAAAATAGATCTTTGGTATGAAAACTGATGTCTGATTGAACTGATGTTTTTTTCTAAATAAATCGAAGAAATGATCTGGATCAGCAGATGCTGATCCAGACTGTCATATTTCATCACTTTAATGAAGTGATAAAAACAAGGATAACGTTGCAGTTATTTTCGTGTTGATCTGCGAGTGGCTTGGCGATAGATTTTTATCATCTCAGATTTGTATTCATTGATACCATATCTGGCATCCAATCTGTCAAGTTCATTTTGATAGCCGCCCAAATCATACTGTGATGCCAAGTTGGATACTTCAACAGCAATTTCATTCACGATTCCCGCATTGCCAGAAGAACCTCCGCTACCGCCCCCGGACACTGCAGGTGAAACGATAACCCCATAATCAAAATAACTATCTATGGACTTTAATGTACAGTAAGTCCAGCTCCATGCAGTGCTTGCATAAGCAAGTATGGCGTCATCAAGTGCGGTCTGACAAGCTGATAAAGTGGGGCCAGATACATCGAAACTGGCATAGTAAGTTCCTGAGCCGTCGTTGTTCACAGTAGTGATCGACGCAACATAAATACCAGTTGCACCGCCTCCTGGGCCTATTGCCATACCTGTTGATGCCCATAAACAACTCAACCCTAATAATGATGCTTGTATTAGTTTTTTCATGATTTTCCTCTTAATAATATTTTCAGTAAAATTCAATTGTTCAAGTCAAATTGAACTTTTTTCAGTATAGAAAAAGAGCTATGAGAGCCATAATCAATAATCAGGAAAAAATGGAATAAACGTATAGAATTTTGTTTTATTTTGAGCGTTTTTTTAGGCTAAGTTTATGTAATTGAAGCAAAAATGTTTTTACCATTTTTTACCATGTTATTTATGTTGAGGAATTAGTTAGTTCCGTTTTTAATCGCAAAAGATAAAAGTTAAGCATTGGCATATCAGTTTAAGCGAATTTTAAATGTTGATTTTATGAGTTAAGATTGCGGGTTGTTGTCATTAGCCGTCTGCTGGTATTTTTTCGGTGGCATGCCATATTGGGCTTTGAAACAGGACGAGAAATATGAAATGGAATTGAAGCCACATTCATCGGCTATAAGGCTGACCTGATAGCCATCTTTGAGTAATTGACTGGCTTTTTTCAACCTGAACTCTCTGAGTAAATCAATTGGATTCTGATCTGTTAAGGCTTTGAGTTTTCTTTGTAATTGCCTTTCTGAAGTGGCCATTTTGTCTGCCAACAGTGCGAGGTTAAGCAGAGGATTGGTATAATTTTTTTCTATTAACCCCATCAATTTGTCAATAAATTGTTGGTCTTTCTTTGGCAGTATGATGTGGCTGTTTGTGGTGACTTTACCAGATGACAATAAATTTTGACCTGCTTTTTTCTTCAGAATGTCTCGGATGGTGAGCATATTTTCTAATTGGATCAATAACTCATCTCTATCAAATGGTTTGGTCATGTAAGCATCCACATTTTCTCGCCAGCCTTTGATGCGGCTGGTTTTGTCATTCAATGCAGTCAATAAAATCAACGGTATATGTGATGTGCGTTCGTCTGAGCGGATGATGCGGCTGACTTTAAAGCCATCCATTTCAGGCATCATTACATCACATATGATCAGATCAGGAATGTGCTTGATAGCCAGTGCTACACCAGCTTTACCATGTTTGGCGGTCATCGTGTTGTAATGGGGTTTGATGATACTGACAATGTGGTTTCGCATGTCTTGGTTGTCTTCAATTACCAGCACCTGATTGAGTTTATCATTGTTGGTCTTTGGGTTATCTGGTGTTTCTGAAATTGATGCCGAGATAGCTGATTCCGCTGCAAGTTGTGTAACTAAAGGATGATTAGAGCCATTCTCTGATGCCTCTATTGACTCTGATAAAGGCAGTCTAATAATGAATTCGCTACCGACTCCAACCTCACTGACCACTTCAATTTTGCCTTGATTGATCTTCACCACTTCTTCAACCACAGCAAGACCGATACCAATACCTTCTATTTCTTGGTGTGAATCAAGGCGTTTAAACCTTTTGAAGATGTCTTTTTGTTGTTCCTCAGACAGTCCGGCACCCGTGTCTTTGACCTTAAGCACAAAAGAGGCCTCATCTACTTCAGCGGTTACATCTACTTGTCCTCCTATTTGGGTGTATTTAATCGCATTGGATATCAGATTACCTAATATGGCATCAAGACACTGGTCTGTGACATGAATATGGGCATTTTCATTTCGGAGCAATTCAAGTTTCAGTTTTTTGTTGCTTGCCATGTGTTCAAAGGAGTCGATCACAGATTGAACCTGATTTTGGGTTTGTTGGGTGTTTTTACTGACCTTTTCGGTGTCAGATATTCTGGCCAGTTGTAACAACTGTTCTACCAGTGACAACAAACGATTGGCGTTGCGATTAATGACATTAAGAGACTGAATGCCTTCGGCATTATGACCTTGGTTGATCAACTCCTTGATAGGGCCCAGTATTAAAGTCAAAGGTGTTCTGAATTCATGTGATACATTTGAAAATAATTCATTTTTCTTAACCAATAACGATTCAACCCGTTGTTTTTGAACTTTGAGCTCTTGGGTTTTGTTATTCACTTCAACTTTAAGTAAGGCAGCCTGCTTTTGACTGTCTTTGACTTTTTTCTTGATGTATAAAGCAACAGCAAGCACAAACATAACAGCATAACTCAACCAAGCCCACCAGCTGAACCAAGGTGCAGGTTTGACTCTTATAGACAAACTTCTGCCTTCTTCATTCCATATACCGTATTTATTACTGCCTTTAACTTTGAAGGTGTATTGTCCGCTGGGTAAATCTGTGTAAGTTGCTTTGCGATTATCCGCATTGACGTAATTCCAATCAGGGTCAAAACCTTCCAACTTATAAGCATATTGGTTTTTCTCTGGTGCTGTATAATCTAAAGCAGCAAACTCAAAACCCATTACATAATCTTTATGGGAGAGAGTTAACTCATCGATGAGGTTAATGGATCGATTGATCCTAAAACCAGCATAATCGACCATCGGTTCGACAGTTTTATTGAATCTTGATAATCTGGTT
>CALLLZ010000300.1 GCA_938008005.1 uncultured Marinicella sp.
AAGTTGATTGCTCTAAACTTGTAAGTGCACGAATCTCATACTGTGACATAAGTTAAAGGTGTGTCACAGTGGAGATGGTTGTGAGTAAAAACGCCAATTACACATAAAATTGTCTATTAGAGGCCTTTGTTCGATTCATGAATCAAGTTATACAAGGACCTTTATGGCTGGCTTATAAATCACCCAATCTACGTTTGAAAACTAGCTAATAGCCAGCTATTAGACTGTTTTTTTCCAATTGCCCAGAATCGAGCAAAGGTCTCTATTATTCTAAGATTTTAATGTTGGTACGTTTTTCTGTGTCCATTGGTTTTTTAAAAAAGTAATTATTGTTTAATTAAATATGTCAAATTTTGTCATTTTTAATGTATTGACCTCCTTTTAAGCTTTTATTTAACTTGATTGTAAACAATTGTTAAATTCAAAATTGTTTTTAATTGCCAATAGGTATATTATTTTATGTAAGAATTTGCGCATTTAATTTTATCGTTAAATGTTTTTTAATACTTTAATTTGGGGGCAGGATGAATAATTGTAGAAAGAATAATGTTTGTTTTTTTACGATCACAAATAATTTTTGTGCATTGGGAGAATTCGAATGTTAAGGTTAAGCACATGGTTAATTATCATAATCTTGGTAACCAATCCTATTGAGTTGAAAGCAGATATTACTGGCTCAGTTTTTAAAGACTCAGATGCAGATGGAGTTGCGGATGCTGCTGAAGTGGGTTTGCCTGGTGCCGTTGTTTCTGCTTTTGATGACAGCGGGGCCTTGGTATCCCAAACAGCCAGTTGCGGTAATTTTGCAGTAGCTATACCTGCAGACCCTCCAACCATTCCAGTGGCCATTAATGTGCCGGCATGTCCGGTGGCTAATTTTGGACAATACACTTTGACTGGTTTAACTGCGACCGAAAATTATAGACTGGAAGTTTCTTTCACAGATTCATCGATATTCAGCACTGTCAATGGTGTTGACTCAGTCAAGTTCGCTACGGATGGCGACACAAATATTTTGTTTGGGGCTGATTATCCTGAAGATTATTGCCAGAATAACCCTCGAATTATCGCTGGTTGCTATGTAATAGATCTAACTCAGCCAACATTAGCAGCTCCATATGACCCCTCCAGTGTGGAGCCTTTAATTGTTTCTTGGCCTTATGACACACGTTTTACCTCAGCCGCTAATGCTGAGATTCATACGGGTTCATTCGATTACGATGCCGATTATGGTGACTTTGGTCATGTTTTCAGCGTCGCTATTCATCGACCCACATTACAAAGTTTTTTCTCTGGAATAGCTTCACCACAATGGGACTTTGGGCCCAATGGTATAGGGGGTATTTATACAGCAGACTACACTGGACCAGGAGATAGTTTTGTTGGAGGCTCAACCACTTTATTTGTTGATCTTGCTCCTTTTACCAATTTGACTAACCAAAATCCAGTTACTGCAGGGGTGTTAGACAGGTTTGGTGAGCAAGGTCTAGGGGGCTTAGCCATTACAGATGATGGTACAACCATGTGGGTGATTAATATGGGCGCGGGCAGTTTACTGGAAATAGAGATTGGCAATCCTGCTGTAGCGCCAGTTGCAGCTGACATTTCAGAAGTTGCTATTACAGGCCATGGTTGTATTGGCGGTACTTTCCGCCCAAGTGCAGTAACTTTGCATCGTAACAATGTTTTTGTGGGTGGTATCTGTGATGCTTCAACTAGTACCATTGCTAACCTTCGCGCTGTGGTTCTTGAGTATGATGGTAGCAGTTTTACCAACCGCATGAGCGAGGTACTTGATTTCAATGTTAATCAGATTTTTCCTGAAACGTCTTTCCAAATGGCACCCTGGTCTGCTGCAACTACAGCACTTGCACCTCAACCAGCGATGACGGATTTGGTTTTTGATGATAATGACGGTCTTATTATTGGAATCATGCCACGAATTGTATACAACGGATTTGCACAAACAGCTGGCTATATGTTGAGAGCAGACCCAGATGGAACAGGTAACTTTATATTAGAAAATGCAGGCAGTAGTGGCCCTTATACCACAGCTGCGGATACTGCTTGGGCAGGCGCTGGTTTTACACCGGCTAATCCTGAACCATTAAATGAAGGGCCGGGTAATGATTATTTTTTTGAAAATGGTATTTTTTCTGGTGCATTTGCGCCACCTCCGTTTGTTCCGGCTGGTTCTGCAACTTATCATCCTGTACTGTTTTCGGCAGGTATTACTGTTGTTCCTGGCACAGGGGAAGTAGCAGCTGGTTATACAGATCCGTTGTCTATTAATTCTTTTGGTGTACGTTATTTAGATAGAACCAATGGTCAGACTGTTGCTGGGTTACAATTTGGTGGGTTAAAGGTGGCATTGGTTTCTGATGTAGCGGCCATTTGTCACAGCGCACCATTAGAAGTAGGCAATCGCTTGTGGTGTGATACCGACAGGGATGGTGTGCAAGACCCAGGTGAAAATGGCGCCAATGGTATTGAAGTTTCTTTTCAATGTGGCGTTGGAATGCCAGTCACTGTCAACACAGCTGGTGATGGAAACTATGCCTTTACTGATGCTTTATATGCAGCTGCCAACGGTGGAGCACAGATACCTCGTGGCACCTCATGTACCGTATCTATCCCCACCACTGGTGCCAATGGCACAGCATTAACCACTCAATGTAATGGTGCCTCAATGTCACCACAAAACAATGGTGGTGCTGATGACAATGCTGACTTAAGAGATTCCGATGGGATGCTCAACGGAGCTGGAACCGTCATTGAAATTCCTGTTACAACAGGTGGTAGTGGTAATAACAACCATGCACTTGATCAAGGATTCATGGGTGTGCAAACTGATTTAGGTGACATCCCTGATCCGAGCTATCCAACCTTGCTGGCATCAAATGGTGCAGTTCATATGGTCAGTGCAGGTTTGTTTTTAGGGGCTTGTGTCGATACAGAAATTGATGGTCAACCCAATGCGATGGCAACAGGCGATGACGGCGCAGTTGGTAGCACCACATTAGGTACTTGTGCCACTGCAGGTGATGATGAAGATGGTGTGACCAACTTCCAGAACTTGATTGCAGGTAATGGAACAGCCGGTGTGGATGTAATCGCACCGAGTCCCTGTGTGTTAGATGCCTGGGTGGACTTCAATCAGAATGGTTTATTGGGTGATGCAGGCGAACAGATCTTTACCAGTCAACCACTTGTTGCTGGGGTTAATGCACTGAACTTTGCAATACCAGTTACCGCCAGTGCTGGTAACACTTATTCACGTTTTCGTTGTTCCAGTGCCGGTGGCTTAGCACCCACAGGTGTGGCAGCTGATGGTGAGGTCGAAGACTATGTGGTCAATATAGGCACCTTGTCACTGGGCGATTTTGTTTGGTATGACACCGATCAGAATGGGTTGCAAGGAGTGGGTGAGCCTGGTGTTAATGGCATCACAGTTAACTTATATGACAATGCCACTTGTACAGGTGTAGCTACAGATACCACAACAACAATTAATGGTGGTTTACCAGCGGCGGATGGTTTCTATCAGTTC
The DNA here is from genome assembly GCA_938008005.1 of uncultured Marinicella sp. GTDB lineage: Bacteria > Pseudomonadota > Gammaproteobacteria > Xanthomonadales > Marinicellaceae > Marinicella. The sequence continues at coordinate 3,551 of CALLLZ010000300.1, forward strand.
AACGGTTTGGCGGCACAAAGTTATTGTGTGGAGTTTGCCGGTTTACCAGGGGGTTATCAGTTCACCACTCAGGATGTCCCAGGAGATGATACCATCGACTCAGATGCAGACACTGGTTCCGGCCAAGTACAAAACATCAACTTAACTGCCGATGATCCAACCATTGAT
>CALLLZ010000301.1 GCA_938008005.1 uncultured Marinicella sp.
TTCCATCTCTGCTAACTGCTCCTTGTACGCATTCAACTGCGCAGCTTTTTGATGCTTAATTGAATATGTGTTTTTTAAATCCAGTTCAGTTTTATTCAACTTCTCCAAATTTGCGCGCATATCCTTAATAAAAAAGTAATAACCACCCACCAATATAAGTATCCCCAAAGCAATAAAAGCAGCCAGTTTTACGGATCCAGGCCATCCACCTGGATTACTGGTATCTAAACTATTAATTTCATCAATAAAACTCATGACAACTCTTCCTCATCGGTTTGATCAGTGTCATTTTTGCGTTGAGGGTTAACCAACTTAACACTTAACTTAAATTTTTGTTCGTGAGTACCTAATGTTTCGTCGGCTTTGATATAGTCCAATTCAATTTTACTGAACCACTCAGATTCATCGAGCCTTCTCATATAGTCTGACACTCTGGAATGTGATTGTGAATACCCTTCCATTGAAATCGCAGTACCTTGCTGAGTAATCTTTTCTAAAAACACGCCATTAGGTATGGTTTTTACCAATTCGTCAAATAGGTGTACCATTTGAGTTCTGTTAGCCTGCAATTCTTCAATCACTTCCTGTCTAGCGATCAAACTGGCTTTTTTCGCTTCAAGCTCATCAATTTCTTTAATCTGCTGATCAAGTTTTGCTATCTCTGCAGTTAAAAATGAATTTCTTTTATTTTGAAATTTAATACTCTGGTCGAAGTAATAGTAAGCAAGTGCAAAGAGCAATAAAGCCAACCCTGCTGCTATACCCAATAAAATATAAAATTCTTTGGTTTGTTGTTGACGCCTTTCTTCACGCCAGGGCAATAAATTAATTTTAGCCATATCAATCAAAATTCCTCAATGCTAATCCCACCACTGACATCATGGCTGGAGCGTCTGCTTCAAGTGCATCACCACTCACCCTTGAAGAGACTTTGAAATTGTTTACCGGATTGATCACTTCAGTGGGCACACCCACTTGATCTTCAACCAAAACATCAATATCAGGTATGGATGCACACCCCCCCCCTAACAAAATCCTGTCCACGTTTCCAAATTCCGTGGCTGAAAAGAAAAATTGTAGGGCTCTACTGACTTGCTGAACCAAGGTATCTTTAAATGATTGCAACACCTCAGTCTCATAACTTTCTGGTAAACCACCCTGTCGTTTTGCCAAACCTGCCTCTTCATAAGACAAACCATACCTTTGCATAATTTCTTCAGTCAGCTGCTTGCCACCAAACGATTGTTCTCGACTATAAATACCCGTTCTTTTGTGCATCGCATGCATGGTCATGGTATTGGCACCGATATCAAACAAAGCCACCACTTCCTCATCGTTGATTTCATATTGATGTCTGACTAAATTAAAACATCGCTCTACAGCAAATGCTTCAACATCAACCACTTTCAGGTCAAGATTTGCCCCTTCAAAAGCTTCCAAGTAAACATCTACATTTTCAGAACGTGAGCTGGCTATTAGGACGTTATTAACTTCTTCATTGCCTTCAACCGGCCCTAAAACACAGAAATCCAAACTGACCTCATCTATTGGGTATGGAATATACTGGGTTGCATCCATCTCTAATTGAATTTCAAGCTCATCTTCCTCTAACTCACTGGGCATTTGTATGATTTTGGTAATGACCGCTGAACCAGACACAGCTGTTGCTGCTCCCTTGACTTTAATACCTGCTTTATTAACGGCTTTACTGATCGCAGCAGAAACCAGATCCACCTCAGCAATGTTGTTATCAACCACCGCATTGACAGATAATGGTTCAACAGCATAACGCTCAACCTTTAAGTTATCCAAACTTCCAGACAGCTGCAATATTTTAACTGCTGACGAACTGACATCAACCCCAATTAACTGAACTTTATTTCTACCTAACAATTGCAAAATCATCTCTCTCTTTAATAATTGTTAACTTTTGCTTGCATCTCATTGCGACCATTAGACACATCAAACAAACTTAATTCTGTGTCACCATTCACAATTTATAACAATACTTTACTTTTTCTAAGAAGACATTGCAAGAATAACCTTTAAAGTACTGAAAAATCAAGACATATTTATATTAATCGATTAGATTTTAAACTAATTTACATTAATCTATATGTTTGATACAAAGATTAATGCACCAAAGAATTATGATTTTAGGAAGGGAGGGATATGGTGGGCCTGGTAGGACTCGAACCTACGACCAATGGATTATGAGTCCACTGCTCTAACCAACTGAGCTACAGGCCCTGAAAATTAAGCTGGGAATTATAACTGAAGACCAACAGATCTGCACGATTTTATTCATACTGATTGTCGGTTTTTCATGCGATCAAACAAACTAAAAATTTGTTCAATTGAAATATCCAACGAATTTAAACCTCCGCTATTATTAATGACATCTGTTGCCAACTTTAATCTAGATTTCCTTGATATCTGCGAATCTATAATGGCATGTGCAACATCCTGACCAACCTGATCTCTATTTACAACCCTGTCAACTTGAATATGCTCCTCAACATCTACCACCAATACCCGATTAAATTTCCTATATTCGCTTTTTTCATTGAATAAGGGAATCACCCACACTTCTAAATTATTTTGATTCAATTCAGACTCCTTTTCGAAAGCTTCTTTGATTAACGGGTGTAATATTGAATTCAAAACAACAAGCTTTTTTTTGTCTGAAAAGACAACTTCCTTAAGCTTTTGCCTATTCAGACTCTTATCACTATTCAATATATTTAAGCCAAAGCTATCAACAACACGAGCCAAGCCTTCGGTTTTCTTTTCAACAACCCTGCGTGCCAACAAATCAGCATCAATCACATGAGCACCCAATACCGACAACTGATCAGACACATGGGTTTTTCCTGAAGCAATACCTCCTGTTAAACAGACTCTAAACTTTGACATTTAAAGCCCAGGAAACATAGCATACATGATTTGAGATCCAAAAATATAACTGACCAAAATACCAATAGATAGGTAAGGGCCAAAAGGTATCTTATTACTCCCCTTTTTCATCACTGCTTGCAACAAAGCAAAAATCAGCCCACCGACAGAAGCAATCATCAAAACAGCAATCATCAATTCAGGGCCTAACCAAGCGCCTCCAGCGGCTAAAAGTTTAAAATCTCCATACCCCATTCCCTCTTTACCTGTGACAAACTTAAATAAATGAAATACCAACCACAAACTAAGATACCCAATCAAAGCTCCCATAATCGCTTGATTGGGCGTGATAGAAAACTCAAACAGGCTAAAAAACAGTCCAAACCACAATAGGCTCAAACTGAGTTGATCTGGAATTAAATAAGTATCTATATCAATCCAAGTTATCACAATCAAAAACCAAACCAGAATACTGCCAGCCAATAACGACAGACTGACACCAAATTTATAAGCCATAACCAAAGTTAAAAGAGCAGTCAAAAACTCAATAAATGGATACCTAAATGAGATTTTATTTTTACAAAAATAACAGCGGCCTCGCAATAATAAATAACTAAACAAAGGTATATTATGCCAAGCTGACAACTGTTTTTTACACTGAGGACAATGGGATCGACTGAATGCAATACTGAGTGGCTTTTTTTCTTTGAAAGCTGACTCAGTAAAATCTGCAAAATCTTTTTTCCATGCAAACTCAAGCAAAGGAGGCATTCTTAGAATGACAACATTAATAAAGCTGCCTATCAATAAACCAACAATAAAAACAACAATATAAAACAGTAAAAGGTTCTGTTCTAAGACAGCTATAACTTCAAACACCTTAAAATACAGAAGCCATTTTAAAGATGGGTAAATACATGGCAACCACCATCACACCAACCAGCCCCCCTACCAATACCATAATAATAGGCTCAAGCAAACTGCTCAAAGCATCCACAGCATTCGACACTTCCTGCTCATAATAATCTGCAACTTTAGCCAACATGGCATCCAAATTACCAGACTCTTCTCCAATGGCTGCCATTTGAACAACC
>CALLLZ010000302.1 GCA_938008005.1 uncultured Marinicella sp.
CAGCTGTCTAAGCTACTTTCTGCTTTTATATTATGATTTAGCTGCAAGTCAATCACTTGAGACGAACAACCCACTTCAATACCGTTGGCTACTAACTGACTGGCTTGGTTGCCACCAGCAATCGCTTGTAGCCACAGCCACGTACCCACATGTGGCTGATTTTTATCACAACAAATATTACGTCTTTGGTCTTTCAGTCGTTGACTGTATTCCAACATCTTCAACTCTTGTTGTGGTCGAATTTCGATGTGACTATCTGAACCTATGGCCCAAATTCCCTTTTGATTTTTGAAGGCTGACATGGGAAAAACGCCATCACCCAAGTTCGCTTCTGTTAATGGACAAATTACTGCAACTGCACCAGAATTTGTTATCAACTTAATTTCCTGTTCATTTAAGTGAGTGGCATGCACTAAGCACCAACGCTGATCAACTTTAAAATTTTTATACAACCATGTAACCGGTCGCATACCATAATACTCAACAGCTTGGTCTATCTCTGCCTGTTGTTCTGCAATGTGAATATGGATCGGCACATCTTTTGGCAGTGCATCTATCACCGCTTGCATTTGTTGCTTATTGACTGCCCTGATTGAATGAAAACAAATACCTAGTTTTTGATTATGTTGCAACTGAGGTTGCAACCGCTTGTACAGCTCAATGTATTCATCTACTGAAAGTTCAAATCGCTTCTGTTCTGGATTTAATCGCGCTTCACCAACTGCAGAAAACGCATAAAGTACTGGCAACAAAGTGATTGGTAAGCCTGTTTCTGCTGCAGCTTTAAGTAACACCTCTGAATGAGTTATAAAATCAGTCGATTTTGATTTAGCTCTATGCACATAATGAAATTCACACACTGATCCGTAACCCGCATCCCGCATTTCTTGGTAGCATTTCTTTGCCACTTCATACAATATTTCACTGTCTAACTGACCTGCCAATTGGTACATTAATTCACGCCAAGTCCAAAAACTATCTTCACTTGAATGATTCTGAGTCAAACTGCCTTTGGCTGTTTTTCTGAATTCACTTAACCCTGCCATAGCCCTTTGAAACACATGTGAATGCACATTAGGCATAGCAGGAATCACTGTTGATAACAACTGATCTTCTGGTTGTAGTTGAGCATTCAAGTTAATGGTTTTGAAAACACCTCTTTCTGTAGTCACTCGCACATCATGGTACCAACCTTGCGGTAACAGTGCCGACTTTAAAAAATAACTTTGCATAAAAAATAACTGTTCATTGTGAATTGAATTGACAATAATGTTTCATACTGGACTGTAGGGCAAAACAAGGTCGAAAACAATGAAAAAAAAGTGTGATTTATTGATTCACAATGCGCAACTGATAACCTGCACCGACAATGGTCAACCTTTTGGCCTAGTCAACATGGGTGCTTTGGCTTGTAAACAAGGTAAAATTATATGGCTGGGCCCAAATACACAAACAGCTGAATTCATTGCTGATGAAATCATCAACGCCCAGGGCCAAGTGGTCACACCAGGCTTGATTGATTCTCACACTCATCTGGTATTTGCAGGTTCACGTGCCAATGAGTTCGCCATGCGTTTATCTGGCGCGAGCTATGAGGAGATTGCAAATGCTGGCGGTGGAATCCTATCCACAGTAAACGCTACACGCTTAGCCAGTTTATCTGAACTGACCACATCTACTTGTGCTCGATTACAACACTTAAAGTCACAAGGAGTGCTCACAGTTGAAATTAAATCTGGTTATGGGCTGGATTTTGATAATGAAATCAAAATGCTTAAAGCAGCCAAAGCGGCCGGTGAACAGGTGGGTATTGATGTCAAAAAAACTTTACTGGCTGCTCACGCATTACCACCAGAATTCAGCAATAACCGCGGTGGTTATATCGATTTAATCTGCCAAAAAATCATTCCTTATGTGGCTAAAAATAAATTGGCTGATGCGGTTGATGCTTTTTGTGAGGGTATTGGTTTTAGCTATGAAGAAACCAAACAGGTTTTTGATGCCGCCGCCCGCTGGGGCTTACCGGTTAAACTACATGCAGATCAACTCAGCGACTTAGGCGGCGCTGGCTTGGTAGCTGAATACGGCGGTCTATCTGCTGACCACATTGAATATACCTCACTAGCTAGCATCAAAAGAATGGCCGAAAGCGACACAGTAGCCACCTTATTACCCTATGCTTTTTATGCTTTACAAGAAACCCAGAAACCACCCATAGATGCTTTCAGAAAAAACGGCATAGATATGGCCATTGCCACCGATTCAAACCCTGGAACAGCACCCACAACAAACTTATTACAGTGTTTACACATGGCTTGCTGCCAATTTGGTTTAACCGTAGAAGAAGCCATACTTGGTGTCACCATAAACGCAGCCAAGGCCTTAGGGATTGATGACCTCAAAGGCAGCTTGGAAGTGGGTAAAGTTGCTGAAATGGTTCTCTGGGATACCTCTGAAATAGCTGATTTAGTTTACTGGCAAGGTGATAACAAGGTCCAACAAATTATTCTCCCTAATTAGCATTCTTCACAACCTTAACTACCAAACGGCTCTTGAAAATAAATTAATATGCAAATGCATCACTGCAGTTAAGCTTTGGCGAGTCTTTAAACCTCATTACCACCATAATCTATAAACAACTCGTCACTCCTACAAAGCGTAAACACATAAAAAGTTATAAATCATAAGTCATATCAATAAATTTTTTTAATCCAATAATTTTATACAAGCACTTGTATAAATAAGTATTTTGAATTAACATGCAAGTACTTGTATAAAATAAATAATATGAAATACTTTGAAAAACTAGGCAGTTCCTTCATGTCTCATTACGCACGAAGACTGGCCGACTTAATTAATGAACAAGCTACCGATGTGTTAAAAGAATATAAATCATGCATCCCAGCTTCAGCCATTTCGACCTTACAGTATCTCAGTAGCCATGATAATGTTACCGTTGCTTTATTGGCCAATGACTTAGGGGTAACTCACCAAATGGCTACGCAAAGAATTAATGCACTAGAAAAACTCTTATTAGTTAAAAGAATTTCACTACCCACTGATCAAAGGGCTAAACAAATTCAACTGTCTAAAAAGGGATATAAAGAAATTAAAGCGCTTCAACCATTCATGAGAAAGATGACTTTGTTGTTTACTGAATTTGAATCTGAGCTGGGTCATAAATTAAGCCAAACCATCTACCAAGCTGAACTTTCACTGCGTCAGACTCCACTCAAAGAAAGAATTAAAGTCAATGGAACTGATCACAAAATTTAACCCAACAACACAGAGACCAATCATGCCAGAACCAGTCAGTAACCGCCTTCAATCTTCATCCATCTTTTGGGATTTATTTTTAACCTTATTAACTCTCTATTCACTCAAGTATTCACTCCTTCAGTTCGAAAAACTGTGGACATTTGCCGGACCTATATCATTACTAACCGCCTTACTGGTAGCTACATGGAGACTTAAAGCCAACAATGAGTCATGGATCACCTTAGGCATGTTCAACGTCGGTAAAAAATCAACTTTACTGATGTGGACCGTTATTGCACTAGCTATCACATTAGTAGGTGGGACTCTATTAAGCTCACTGGTTTCATCCCTATTAGGCGATTCTGCCGTATTCACAGATCCTGCTTCAGCTGAATTTATGCAAAATAGATTCGCCAACGTACCAGGGAATTTATCGGTATACTTTTATTGGCTCGTTGTTTCTTGGGTTATTGGAGGCTTCACAGAAGAGCTCTTATTCCGAGGATTTCTATTGAATAGGTTTGAAAAAGTTTTTTCTAAAACAGTATATGGGCTCATATTTGCGATTTTATGCCAAGCTTTGATATTTGGACAGTTACATATGTATTACCAAGGCATTGAAGGATTTGTTGTTACTGGCATCCTAGCCATAGTTTCTGGCTTGATATTTATTTATAGTAAGCGCCGTTTGTGGCCGTTAATCATCTCACATGGTCTAGCCAACTCGATTGGGATGACCATGATATTTTTATCCGGTGGTTGATGTATTTTAAAAAACCGCCTTACGACACGAACTTATTTGATCATAAAACCTGATAAATAAGTAAACAACCCTCAGTAATTTAAAAACTTACCTGAAACATGAACTGAGAGCACAGCCAAGTAAAATAATTTTACAGTTGTTCATAAATCGACTGTTATTTTTTTTGATGTCTCTTATAATTGTTTGGTTAAACAATAATAAAGGC
>CALLLZ010000303.1 GCA_938008005.1 uncultured Marinicella sp.
TTGGATGACATTAAAGTCGATGGTAAATATGTGCGAGATTGGGGTGGTAATACTTACATCAAACACAGTGAATTCCGTGATGACCGATTTGTGGCTGCATTGACGCTGTCTAGTTACCAAAATGCCCATGTCTTTTATTTGGCACGGGCGGTCACTCCTGGTGATTATGTGATTCCGCCTACTTTGGTAGAGGACATGTACCGCCCAGAAATCAGGGCAACATCAGATGATCTGGGTGTGATCAAAATAAAATAATCATGAACAATGAGTCCAATAATGAAAGCCCAATAGCTAACCTCAGAAGAGTGGGAAAGTTAAAGCTATATTGTAAGCGTACGTTATTGCTGTTTGTATTGCTGTTTTTGGGTTTTCTTAGTTTTCTGATTCTAGATGTGTTGATACCGTTACCAATGGAAGAGTTTAAGGAACGTCATTTTGCTCAAGTGGTGGTCGATCAATCTGGTCAACCTTTGCGTTCATTTGCTGATTCTAAGGGAGTTTGGCGTTATCCAGTTGCGTTGTCTGAAGTTTCTCCCAATTACATAGAAGCTTTATTGAGTTATGAGGACCGTTATTTTTATCAACATTTCGGTGTCAATCCTTTGGCCGTTATCCGAGCTTTGGGTCAACGCATCAGCGAAGGCAGATTTGTTTCTGGTGCCTCAACCCTAACCATGCAAGTGGCCCGAATTCTTAAGCCACATGATAAAACTTTTACAGGTAAAATGGCACAAATGTTCAGGGCTTTGCAATTAGAGTGGCATTACAGTAAAGAAGAAATTTTGACTTTTTATCTTAACTACGCACCATTTGGCGGCCCCATAGAAGGTGTTCAAGCTGCCAGTTATGTGTATTTGGGAAAGCCTGCTTCACAGCTCAGTCATTCTGAAGCCGCCTTGTTGGCGGTATTACCTCAAGCGCCAAGTCGTTATCGTCCAGACCGGCACAAACAGATGGCGCAACAAGCCAGAGACAAAGTACTGCAAAGGATGCTTGATCACAATACTTGGAGCTATCAGGTGGTCAACGAAGCCAGAGAAGAGCCTTTATGGGCTACCTATAATGCCAGACCCATGCTGGCACCCCTGTTGACTCGACGTTTGAGTCAAAGGTATGCGGGTGAACCAGTGATCCATTCAACCATAGATATTCAATTACAAGCTAACCTTGAAAGTCTTTTGAAAGATCATATCAGCGGCAAATCTGCACAGGTCTCAGCAGCTATTTTGGTGGTGAAGAATGAAGACATGTCAACCTTGGCGTATTTAGGTAGCGCAGATTATTTGAGTGCCAACCGCAAAGGTGCTGTAGATATGATAAGCGCTATCAGATCTCCAGGTTCTACTTTGAAGCCATTTATTTATGGCATGGCTATTGATGAAGGTTTGATTCATTCACAATCATTGTTGTTTGATATTCCGCAATCATTTTCAGGCTACCGACCTAAGAATTTCACCGATGATTTCTCTGGTCCTGTCAGCGCTTCACAAGCTTTGGTCCGCTCGTTAAACATGCCAGCTGTTCAAGTTTTGGATAAGCTCACTCCTGAATCATTTTATGTCAATCTTAAAAATGCCGGTTTGGACATTCGATTACCGAACAGAGCCAAGCCTAATTTATCATTGGCTTTAGGTGGCGGTGGTGTTTCCATGGAGCAACTGGTGGGTGTATTTGCGAGTTTGGGGAATCAAGGGAAGGCAGGGCGCATTCGATTAGCAAAGAATGAACCAGTTGACTTCTCACCTTTGCTCAGTGCTGGCTCAGCTTGGATAATTCAAGATGCACTATCAAAAGCGTCATTAAAAAGCCACATCAATCGCAGGCAATTACTTAAAACACCGGGGATTGCTTTCAAAACCGGGACCAGTTACGGCTTTCGAGATGCTTGGACCTTGGCCAGTAATGACAAGATAACTATTGCTGTGTGGGTAGGACAACCCGATGGCTCTTATTTACCAGATAACAGTGGTCGTAATTCTGCAGTACCTTTGTTAAATCAAGTACTGGCAATTCTACCTGCAGATTTGCATCAAACGGTTGAACAACCTTTTACGGTTGCCGAGAAAACCATTTGTTGGCCTTTGGGGCTACAATTGAATTTGCACAATGAAGGGGATTGTCAGCAAAAAAAATCAGCCTATTTACTTGAGGACCTGTCACCACCTACATTGACTGATCCCATGAATGAACTGTTTGCTTCTGAACATAAAATCATGTTGTTGGATGTTGATACAGGTTTACGTGTGACTCCCGAGTGTGCGGCTGGTGAAACTAAAATAGCACAAAAAGCAGTGTGGCCTTTGGTTTTAGAAAATTGGTTGCCTAATGATTTAAAGCGAAAAAATACATTGCCCGCTTTTCACCCGAGTTGTTTGCTGACTGATACAAGCAATACCCTGAATATTACTGGCATTCATGATCAGGCAATTATTTACCCTGAAGTGTCAGCAGATGAGGTTCCAGATATTGAGCTTGAATTACATGGTTCCAGTGGACGCAGTTATTGGTTTTTAAATGGGGAACTACTTAAACAATCAGGCAATGAAATTGTGTTGAAAACATTGGTGCCAGGTTCTTATGAATTACATGTGATTGATTCAAGTGGCAAAACAGCTGAGATCAGTTTTGCGGTTAATATTTGAGTCCAAGAACAAAGCAGAGGTTTCTATCAGTTATTAGCCACGTTAACCTTCCGCTGTCATCCTCGTATTGGTGGAAACCTGGAATTTTACTTTTAAATGGAAGGTACTGGCGATTGAATCATTACTTAATTAATTGTTTGATATAGGAAGATCTGTTGTTAATGTATGAAGTTCGAATGAACAGTTTTATGTTGAATATGTGGGTGGTTTTTAAAATGGATCTTCGGGTCTAATACTGGTTAATAAATCATAACTGAAATTAGAAAGTTTACTTATTGGGGTGTCCAATCAGTACATTGAGTCCGCCCGAAGATGACGGTGTTTGAATCATTCATCCAAGTTTAATTGTATACCATAAGACAAGAATTATTTGGATGCCCTCAATTTTCATTTTTATTAAGTTAAAACTTAGTGTTATTCCGACGGAATTAGAATCTTTTAAAAAAATATGATCTGTCAATTTTACTTTCAAAATCAGTGCCACAGAAAGAAGTCTACCAAAGTTTTATAAGCATTTGCCAGTTCGGCTTCGCTCACTGAGCGGAGTCGAAGTGTCAACTCCGCTTCGCTGCGTTCACGGTGACATAAGTGGTCAACGCATCATGAATTAAATCAAATAAATTCAAATTTCATGTTACTTTTCCAGATTGATGACGTTTCCGCCCATAATAATAGATAATTAAAGTTTATTAACTGACGGAGGAATACTCATTTTTACTGATAACCACATCATGTTGCAAGTCAAAGCAGGCGAAGTTCAAAAGCTGGGTTTGCTGTATGAACGGCATAAAAAAGCGTTGTTTGGTTTCTTTTACAAAATGAGCCGTTCAACCACACTGAGTGAGGATTTGGTACAGATTGTATTTACTAAAATTTTGCAGTCAAAGCACACTTTTGTTGGTGATGGTAAATTTGTCACGTGGATGTTTCATATCGCTCGCAACGCATTGCATGATCATTACCGGAAAAACAAAAACGCGCATTTAACCGTAGTTGAAGAACAGGGCGAAAACGTGTCTGCGGATGCTGATGCAGAAAGTCAGTTTGAGTCTGATCAGACCATAGAACAATTATTTAAAGCGATTGATTTACTGAGTTTGGATAAGAAAGAACTGTTGGTAATGAGTCGATTTGAAAATTTAAAATACAAAGAAATTGGTGAAATTATGGGTTGTTCAGAAGGAGCGGTAAAAATGAAAATTCGCAGAACCTTGATTGAGCTCCGAGAATTATATAGCCGGTTAGCAGCAGGAGAATCACATGTCGCATAAAGAACACGATCCACATTTGATTGAACTACAAATGATGGATTACATTTCTGGTCGAATGACTACTGAAGAGATCAAAGCGTTTGAACAACTGATATCTGAAAATCCAGATTATAGCGAAGATCTACTTGAGCTCAAAGAAACGATGCAATTGATGGAGCAATATGATCAAGTTGAAATTCCACAGCCATCGGTACAAATGGATGAAGGTTTTTATAGCATGTTAGGTGCAGAGGTTGAGCAACTCAGCGAATCACCGAAAG
>CALLLZ010000304.1 GCA_938008005.1 uncultured Marinicella sp.
ATTCACTGGCGTGGTGTTTGGCTTATTCGCCACCGCCAATCCATTGAGTTTATACACGCTGTATGGCATCATCGCTTTGACAGGAATTGCGGTTAATGGCGCCATTGTCTTGATTGATGCCGCTAACCAACGCATTAAATCGGGTAAACGGCCACTACACGCCACCATCTATGCTGCACGCCGTCGTGTGGTCCCTATCATCATGACCACCACCACGACCATTGCGGGCCTATTTTCTTTGGCCGCAGGTTTAGGTGGGAAATCATTACTTTGGGGCCCAGTGGCTTCATCTATTGTATTTGGTTTGGCCTTTTCATCGCTGCTGACTTTGTTTATGGTGCCAGTGTTGTACAGGCAATTTATGAAAGATCATTGAGTCTGTTGAAATGTATTTGTTTTTGCAAGATGCTGATCACTTGAACGGAGCTTCCAAAAGTGGGCACATTAAACGCGATATGCTCAATATCATAAGAGAATAAACACTTTCCAAACTGCTTGAACAACAAAAATAAGTTAGAATTAAAGGATGAAAACCAAAATCGTACTGCCTTTAATTATCTTGATCATTGTTGCTGTAATGATTTGGGTGAAACCCATCCCACAAGATTTAAACTACCACTTATTTGCTGATGGAATATCAAAATGGGGAATTGCTAACTTTTGGAATGTGCTATCAAACCTACCATTCGTGGTGGTTGGTCTGATGGGCCTGTGGTCATTGAGACAACGAAAGTTAAATACAGCAGGTGAATTTAGCCTGTTTTATTGGGTGTTTTTTATAGGTATTATTTTTGTGGGTTTGGGCTCCAGTTGGTATCACCTCAATCCCAATAATGATACTTTGGTGTGGGATCGATTACCGATGACGGTGGCTTTCATGGCTTTCTTTAGTGTGATTTTGGCCGAGCATGTCGATGCGATTTTAGGTAAGCGCCTATTGTGGCCATTAATCATTGCAGGATTACTCAGTATTGTGTATTGGCAGTATTCAGAGTCGATCGGAACAGGGGATTTGCGGGTGTATGCATTGGTGCAGTTTTTACCCTTGATCATTATTCCGATCATATTTCTCGTTTATCCAAAACCTTATTCCCATATACATTTGATTTGGGGTTTTGTTGGTATGTATGTACTTGCCAAAATCTTAGAGCATTTCGATGGTCAAATATTCCAAACGCTTGCTGTCATCAGCGGTCACAGTTTGAAACATGTGGCTGCCGCGTTGGGTGTGTATTTTTATTGGCGTTATTTAAGAGTCAGAACTGACCTCGGATGATTTGAGCTGCTGCTTCTTGGCTTGAATTCTTTGTATTATGACATTGACTGGATCTTTGTGATTAATGCGGTGAGGCGTAATCATGGCAATAAATATCCAAATTAAAACACCAATAATTAGGCCTGTAGGCCATGATAGCTTGTCAAAATACCAAAACAAAAACAGTATTAAGGGTAAGGGAATTATTGTTGTAATTAAACTAACCAAAAAGTCATGTAAAACCAGGGTGTTTTTATTGAAAGTGTTTCTAAAAAAACGTAAGTGATAACGGGCATCGCAATGACTGCATTTGAGTGGAAGTCTAAAGCCATCAGTGACTTCTTCTCATACTCATCTGACTCTTTGTAGATTAAATCGTTCAATCGAAACCAGTCTTAATGTACACAATCACGTATGAGAAAGACTTTATATCAATTCGTTGGAATATCCTCGTATACAAGTGTTGTTTTGCTATGCATTGAATTGTGTATTAAAATGTTGATTTGTCATTGCAGCAATCTCTATGAAGGCCATTTTGCTCAGTTTGCTATTTTTATTTTCTTCTTTTGTTTGTGCCATGAAAACACAAGAAGAAGCAGTCGATGAAATTTTTTCTACCTGGAGTAATGTTGATGAACCAGGAGCTGCTGTGGGGGTTTTTAAAGAAGGGAAGGTCATATATGCACGTGGTTATGGCTTGGCTAATTTAGAATATGACATTCCAATTGATGAGAATTCCGTTTTTAGAATTGGATCCACATCCAAACAATTTACTGCGGCCTGTGTTGTGTTACTGGCAGAGCAAGGTAAGCTTAAGTTAACCGATAGCTTACATTCTTTTTTCCCGGAATTTCCTGAATATGCGAAAGATATCACAGTGCGACAATTGATGAATCACAACAGTGGTATTAGAGATTACTCGGCCTTGTCATACTTAAAAGGGTTGAGGGAAGGAGATTACTATGACGATAAAGACGTAATGCAATGGCTGATCAGTCAGACAACATTGGATTTTGCTCCTGGAGAGGAGGATTTATACAGTAATTCTGGATACTGGTTATTGGGTCAGATTGTAAAGCAAGTAACCAAAATGGATATGGCAGAGTTTGCAACGAAAGAATTGTTTAAGCCGTTGGGTATGCACCAAACCCATTTTCACAATAACCACAAAGCAATCGTTAAAAACCGTGCTTCAGGTTATACACCTAAGGAAGCAGGTGCCAAAGATGAACATAAATATGAAATCAGCATGACTCACTTAAATATGATTGGTGATGGTGGCATTTTT
>CALLLZ010000305.1 GCA_938008005.1 uncultured Marinicella sp.
AGAATAAGTGGCGTTAGTGAGGATGACAATCAAAATGTCTGGCTAACCACTATAGACAAGTTTATTCGATTTTCACCCAGTAATAACAGCTGTTATATTATAGATTCACCTAACACCACTGGCCAAAGTCAACCTGCTCCTTTATTTACCTTTACCGATGATGCTGGGAGTAATTGGGCATACCTGTATCGTTTGGGACTAATTAAATTCAGTGACGGTGCTCAGTCTGGAGTTATTGACACTCATGAGATTCCTGATCAGAGCCAGGTGTTTTATGGTTTTCTTAAACAGATTGACACTGGTTTTTTGTTTTATTCCAGTAACGGTTTAGTGCTTTACGATTGGGTAAATCGTCGCATTGAAAAAATTGCCAGTGATGACTTGTCTCTAGCTGAAAGCAACATTAAAGATTACACAAAAATTAATGAGCAATTGTTCTACTTAGCGACCAGTGGAGGCATCGTTACTTTTTTGACGGATGATAACAGCTTTAAGCCTCTTGATTTAATCAATGTTCAGCTTGCATCGAAAGCAAGTAATGCAATTTATGTTGATAGCAAAGAAGATATTTGGGTCGGTACTTTGAGCTCAGGGTTATACCGTTTTAATAAACGGTTTGAACTGATACAACATTATGTACATTTGGATCGCTTAAAACCTCATAAAAACATCACCAATATTATTGAAGATGACAATCAATTTCTTTGGGTGTCCAGTGATGAAGGATTAATTAAGTTAGATCTCAATAGTGAAAGTATCGATGTTTTTGATCAAAGCGATGGGCTTCAAGATCGAGGATTTAGTATAAGAACTGGATTTAAAACATCGGATGGTACCATTTACTTGGGTGGTTTTAATGGTTTTAATGCGTTCAATCCTAAGGACATTGAAACAAACCCATCTCCACCGCCTGTCGTTATTACTGGATTCAAAAGGTTCAATCAGGACATTGTTCCTCATATTGATTACGATGGATTTAAAATTGATCGAACGCCACCTTACATTGATCAAATGAGTTTGTCATATCAAGATTATGTCATGAGTTTTCAATTTGTGGCATTGGACTATGCCAATCCACAGGCAAATAAATACGCTTATCAATTGGAAGGGTTTGATCCTGATTGGAATTATACTGATGGTTCCAACAGGGTTGCGACTTATACCAATCTGCCCAGTGGTCATTACACGTTTCGTGTTAAAGGCAGTAATAAAAATGGTATTTGGAATAATGAAGGGGTAGGTATAGATTTAAAAGTTAACCCTCCGCCTTGGCTAACTTGGTGGGCGTTAAGCAGTTATGTGTTGATGGCTTTATTGGCTGTTTATGGGTATGTGCAAAGAAAAATCAGTAACAACCGAAAAATTGCAGATTTATTACGAATTGAAGTCACCGAGAAAACCAAACAATTGAACACCCAAAAGCAAAAGGTAGAGACGCTTTTAGTGAAGAAAAATGAACTCTTTTCTAATGTATCTCATGAGTTTCGAACGCCTTTGACTTTAATTTTAGGGCCGATTAAAGATTTATTAAGAAATCAGGTTGATCAAACTGATGTAAAAAGTCTTAAAATGATTAATCGCAATGCCAATCGCTTGCTTTCCCTGGTTGAGCAGCTATTACAAATTGCTCGAGTTTCAGATTTTGAAAATGTTAAAACGATCCCTCAGAATACCTTAAAACAAGTGGATGCGCTGGTTGAATCTTTTCAGCACATGGCTGGCAGTAAAAATATTAACCTAAAACTGATTGCCAACGAACAAGCGACCATTGATGTCACAGATCAATTTATTGATGCTGTACTGGGTAACTTGATTTCTAACGCCATCAAATATACCCAGCCAAAAGGACAAGTCCAAGTCATGTCGATGACAGATAATCAAACTTTGAGTTTACATGTGAAAGACAATGGTCAAGGCTTAACACCAGAGCAACAAAGAGATATTTTTAAGCGTTTTAAACGTTTGGATTCACACCAGGACATTGAAGGTATTGGTATTGGTTTATCGGTGGTTGAAGAGTTGGTCAAAGTCAATCACAGCAGGATAGAAGTTAACAGTATGTTGGGCCAGGGCAGTGAGTTTATTGTTCGAATACCATTGGCTGAAGCTTTTAACAGCCTTCAAGAAACGAGCATCAGCTCACTGGTCAAACAACTACAGCATGAGTCAGATGAAGGTGTTGTTGAAGTTGTTCCTCAAGGTGAGTCCAGGATGACAGATGACTATAATCTTAATACCGTACTTGTGATTGAGGATAACAGTGATATGCGAGAACATATAGTCAGTATTGTTAGTCCACATTACAACTGCTTGACAGCTGAAAATGGTGTGAAAGGTGTCGCAACAGCCATAAAAGCGGTGCCAGATATCATTATCAGTGATGTGATGATGCCAGAAATGGATGGTTTTAAAGTGGCTCGAGTCATTCGCGCTGATGAGCGAACATCGCACATACCGCTGATGTTGTTAACGGCTTTGAATGATAAGACCAATCGCATCAAAGGCTGGCGTGAAAACGTTGATGCTTACATGACCAAACCTTTCGACCGAGATGAGCTGTTGATTCAACTGGAAAACATGCTAACAATCAGGGATATTTTAAAAAGAAAAGCGGGTGAACTGGTTAAAAAAGGCGAGTCAGTTACTGCAGCCCTGCCTAAAAAAGATCAGGAGTTTATTGATAAATTGATTGAAGTGATAGAGCTTAATTTTCAGGATCCAATTCTTAACAGGGCAAAAATTGCCAGTAAGATGGCCGTATCAGATCGACAACTGCAGCGCAAAACAAAAGCATTGATCGATCAAAACCCCATGGATATGTTGCGAGAATTTCGCTTGAATAAAGCCAAAGAATCACTCAAGGATGGTTATCAAGTCACTCAGGTCAGCGATGCTTGTGGCTTTAATTCTGTTTCATATTTCTCTCAATGTTTTAAGGCGCATTCTGGCCTGTCTCCAAAACAATACCAAAACAAAATAAAGGCATGAAATTAGTCCGGGATTTTTTTAAGTAACCTTAAGCTGGAATTTACATATCTAAGTATTTGTTCAAAGTGCCAGTATTTAATTGATGCTGAATCTCATCTTGTTTAAGCAACAAGTTTTTAAC
>CALLLZ010000306.1 GCA_938008005.1 uncultured Marinicella sp.
GTTCTGATCAAGTGATGGAATTGAGTTTTGATGGCTGCTAAATCTTTAAATATATCGGCATGATCAAATTCTAAATTATTTAAAATAACCACATCGCTGTGGTAATGGACAAATTTAGAGCGTTTATCAAAAAAAGCCGAATCATATTCATCAGCTTCCAGCACAAAAGCTTCACTGTCAGTCAACCGTGCAGATTGTGGAAAATGATGACAGACACCACCAATAAGAAAACCGGGGTTGACATCATTGTCTTCCAATATCCATGCCAGCATCGATGAAGTGGTGGTTTTACCGTGGGTACCTGCTACGGCATAAACCTTTTTATGTCTCAATACTTGCTCACCCAACCATTGGGGTCCGGAGGCGTATCTGGTTGCGTGCTGTAACAAATGTTCTGTGGCATCCATACCGCGAGTCATGACATTACCCACGATGATTTCATCCAAGTCATCAGCTTCTAGAGGTTCCGTATCATAACCCTGATGAATATCTATGCCAAGTTGAGCTAATTGATCACTCATGGGCGGATAAACATTTCGATCTGAACCAGATACCTGATATCCAAGCTGTCTGGCAATCGCGGCGATACCACCCATAAATGTGCCACAAATACCTAAAATATGAATTTTCATTTTTTTGTTTGCCTTATGACTTGGTTTATGATTTGTTTGATAGATTAAGTGCGAACGGGTCATCAATCGAATGCGATGGTTCGGTGAACCATTTCGGTCCATCAGTAGTCATATAAAAATGATCTTCCAAACGCACACCAAATTCACCCGGCACACATAACATCGGTTCGTTGCTGAAACACATGCCCACATCCAATGGCGTTTGATCGCCCCTGACCAAATAAGGTCCTTCGTGAATATCCATGCCGATACCATGGCCGGTGCGATGGGGTAATCCTGGGGTTTGGTAATCTGGTCCAAAACCTTGAGATGCCAAGTACCCACGTGCAGCTATGTCAGCCGTTTCACAAGGTTGGCCTAATTGTGCTGCATCAAAAGCCATCGCTTGGGCTGTTTTTTCAGCTTGCCAAATAACCCGTTGTCTTTCCGTGGGTTCACCAAACACATAACTGCGGGTGATGTCTGATTTGTATTTTTCAATTTCACAACCGGTGTCAATCAATACCATGTCGCCCAATTCCAAGGGTTTGGGCTTTTTGACTCCATGTGGATAGGCAGTGTCCTCACCAAACAACACAATACAAAAATATGAACCTTTGGGTGCCCCTACTGCTTGATGAGCTTGGTTAATAAATTCGACAACTTCTTGGGCACTGATACCTTCATGCAGAATCCGGGCAGCGGCTTTGTGTACTTGTAAAGTCATGTTTTTAGCGGTTTGTAACAAGGCCAGTTCTGTGACAGATTTACGGCTGCGACAATATTGACTGATTTGCTTGCCATCAGCAAAGATTAACTCTGGATCTGCTTTTTGTAAGGCGTTAAACATCGTATAAGGGAGGAATTCATCGATACCCAATGTTTTGACTTCCAATTTTTGACAGCTATTGACTAATAGCTGATAAGGGTTTTGATGTTCTTGCCAGCCTTTAACCTCGCTTTTAACTTGCATGAAATCTTGTAAGGTGCCTATCTCAAAATACGGTGCTATGTATTGTAAATGCCCTTCAGCAGTCAACAAAGCGCCCACCAATCGTTCACTGGGGTGCCAGTGGGTGCCGGTAAAATAACTTAAATTGGTACCGGCGTGGATATACATCGCATCCCACCCCATTTTTTTCATTTGTGCCGTGGCACGTTGAATGCGCTGTTGATACTCCTCCAAAGAAATTGCTTGTACTTGTGAGGTCATATTTGTTAGTTCAGCTAATTGAGTTTGGGCATCGCTGCCACCAACACCAATAGTCATCTTAAGGGTCATGCCAAGTCCTGAAAATTGAATCAAAAATCATTATAGATAGCTGAAATTTACTTGTACAATTAATTTTCTAATTAGTCAGCGATCAATACATTTCACCATGAACCGTTTAAAACAAATCACCAACTGACTGCACGCAGAAGAAATAGATGCTCTGCTATTATTTGATGCTAATAACATCACTTATCTCAGTGGGCTTACTGGCCATGCAGCCACAGGATTGGTGCTGAGCGAATAAGCTTATTTATTAACCGAAATAAAAAACAGGCATATCCATTTGTCTATTTGTTGGATGGCAGCTAATGGTGATTTTTATGAATGAGAACCAGAAGCACCTTGTATTTATTTGAGGTTTCTTAATTTGCATTTCGTTCAATAATGCAGTCGTTGAATGCAAAAAACTGCGATTTCTCTTATAATGTCCCGCTTAATTATTTTCCCGAAAGATACATTTGAAGACAATCGTACACATCACTCGATTTTTGTTGCGCATCTCCGCCTTTTTATTGGCCTTGGTGTTTGTGTTGCCGTTTGTGATTTTCGGTATTCTATTGGCCAAGTTGTTGGGTAATCGTGATACCAATGAATTTATCTTGGTTTATTGGTCCCGTTTGCTGTGTTTCATTTGTGGTTTGAAAGTTTATGTTCATGGTCAAAAACCTGAGTCACCAGTGTTTTTGGTCGCTAACCATGTTTCTTGGTTAGATATTCCGATCATTCACTCTTTGATGCTGGCCGGTTTTGTAGCTAAAAGTGAAATCAAGTATTGGCCAATTTTAGGCTGGATTACCATGGTTGGTGACACGTTATTTCTTAAAAGGGGCAATGCGAAATCGCGCAAAGGTGTGATTACACAAATTAAAAAAAGACTCATTAATAAACGTTCGGTTGCAGTTTTTCCCGAAGGTACTGTGACAGATGGTAGTTATCTGAGAACCTTTCATCGTCAGTTGATTCATGCTGCGATCGAAACCAAAACGCCCATTTTGCCAGTAGCCATAAAATTTTTAAATTTTGATGGAACGCGTAATGACAAAGTTGGGTTTTTAAACAATGAGTTTTTTATCACTCATGTGTGGCGAATTTTAAGTTTACCAAATTCTACTGTTGAGATTCATTGTGGTGACTTGGTTACTGATTTTGAATTGGGTGCTCGAACAGTCACTTTACAAGCCAGAGCCTATGTAGAACAGGAGTTGTTGAGAAATGATTATATGTCAGCCCCCAATCAAACCTAAAAACAAACACTTTCAATCAATTTTGGCCAGTTCAAAAATACGGTTGCTGCGTTTAAGAAAAAATCCCGTCGTTGAAAATGAGGTTAAGCAAATCTTAACCAGTTCATTGGCTACGTTGTTGGGATTTTATACACAAAACGAAAAAACATCTGATACTGTGGCCATCTTATTACATGGTTGGGAAGGCAGCTCACAGTCTACTTATATTCAACTTTTGGCTAATTCCTTGTATCGAGAAGGCTTAGATATTTATCGCCTTAACTTACGTGACCATGGTGAATCCCATCATATGAATGAAGAGTTGTTTCATTCTTGTCGAATTGAAGAAGTGGTGCTTGCCGTACAGGATATTCAAAAACAGTTTCCAACAAAAAAATTCATCATGTGTGGTTTTTCATTGGGTGGTAATTTTGCTTTGCGGATTGCTTCGAGAGCTCAAGATGCTGGTTTGAGTTTTGCACAAGTATTTGCAATTTCTCCCCCTCTTGTTCCTCGGAACAGCATGGATGCCATTCATGGATCTAAGTTGTATAACAAGTATTTTTTAAAGAAGTGGAAACGTTCTTTACATATCAAGAATGAATTATTTCCACATTTATTTGATGACCAAAAGTGGCAACAAGAAAACAATTTAGAACGATTGACCCAAATGTTGATCGTGGCCCATACTGATTACTCCAGCACCGATGATTATTTCAACGGTTACTCAATCACGCTTGATACCATTGACGCTATCAACTGTCCTACACATGTTATCACTGCTTGGGATGATCCCGTGATTCCTTTCGAAGACTTTAGTACAATTGATCGGATGCCACAGATTAAACTAATTACCACAGCTCATGGTGGGCATTGTGGTTTTGTTCAGGGTTGGAGTATGCGATCATGGATAGAGGATCACATCATAGAGACCTGTATTAATTAGGTCAACGAATTACTGCTGGCTTAGCCCAAGGAAAATGAGATAAAAAATGAGTCAAATTGAAACGATAAAAGAAATACACAGCCAAGGTCAATATAAAGAAGCCATTGAAGGCTATCAAAGGATTTTAGCCAGTGAGCCGAATAATGATGAAGCCCATTTTGGTATGGCGCATGCCAACAGCCAATTGCAACAGTATGAATTGGCTTTGGAACATGCCAAACAAGCAGTTAATTTGAGTCCAAATTCTGATATTTATCTGCAATTCAAAGGCCAGATGCTGTTGGCCAACCAACAAGTTGATGAGTCAGTTGCGGTTTTTAAACAATCCTTAAGAGAAAACCCCAACTTATTTTATTCATATTTAGCCTTGGGAGATATTTATACAGCTAAATACGAATCTAAAAAGGCCAAAGAAAATTACAAGCTGGCACTGCGAGTTCACCAAGATGGCATACCAGCAATGATCAAGTTATCTCGATTACTGTTGCTCGAAGGAGATTATGTTGGAGCTGAAGATTTACTGCAAAAAGCTGAATTACAGTTTCCTGAAAACCCTAATTTGAAATTACAAATGGGTATCATGCGTTTAGAAAAAGGTGAGCAAGGTTTTGCAGAACTGTACTTTAAAAAGCTGCTTGAAAATGAACCGAATAATCACGTTGCAAAAGCTTACTTGGGTATAAGTTTATTGCAAAGCGATTCGCAAAAAGCTCACCAGTTAATCACTGAATTATTAAATGCAAAGGTCCAAATTCCTGAGTTGATGATTGCTGTAGGTATGTCATATGTCAATAATAAAAACTATCAGCAGGCTTTACGATATTTATTGCCGATTTGTCAATCAGGTGGGGCATATCCAAGTTGGTTGATGGCACTGGCTCAGGCTTATATAGGTAATCATCAACCAAACTCGGCGATGGAAGTACTGAATGAAGTGTTGAAACGAGGAGATAACAGCAGGGCTTTAATCATGTTGGGCCATATCCACCAAGTTAATAACAGTCTCCCAACGGCGATAGAAAAATATCGCAGGGTGAGTAAAGACAGTAAAGATTATAATCAATCATTGTTATTGCAAGCTGAATGTCATTATGTCAATGAAGACTATGTTGCTGTAATCAATCAACTTGAGCCATTGTTAGCAGATAAACCAGATCACAATGCAGCTGTGAAGCTCAATATAAATGCCTTGTCAAAATTGGGTGAATATGATCAAGCTTTGGATTTAATTAACTCCATAGACAGTAAAAAGCAACTCAAAGAATTTAACCAGTTAATGCATTTTTATGCAGGTTTGTTGCTGGATGAAAAGCAACAGTATGATCAAGCATGGCAACATTTTTCTGCCATTGAACCGACCAAACCTTTTGAAATTGAATTATTAAATGCCAATGAAGAGAAGACGGTGCAACAATTTACCACCAGTTCCGATGATTCAGTTTTCAAGTTTGTATTCACTGATAGAGCGACCGGGCATCACGATTTTGTTAACTGTTTGATCAATAACAACATCACCCCGTTGGTTGACCGTTTTACCCAAAAAGCTCGTGGTGATGTATTTTCAGATAAATGGACCATCAAAATGTTGGAAAATTTGAATGAAGCTCAGATTCATTTTTTTCGTAAAAAATACACTAAAAAACTTAAGAAGTTAGTCAATAAAGACATACAAATGGTTGTCGATATTATGCCGCTTTTGCCTATTAACCTGGCGATTATCAAGCGCATTTTCCCACAAGCACAGGTGTTGCTGCTCAGTCGAAATTTTGCTGATTTACGTCTACACAATCGTGTCTTCGGTAGTCATCAAGTACACTACTTGCAGTTTTCAAAAGTAGTGAATCAAATGGTCGCAATGAACCCCAATATGACTTTGGTAGATATAGATGCTTGGCAAAATCAAGACAAAGTGGCCAAACAAAAGGTCGAAAAAGTATTTGGTATAGAGTTAAAGCCTTTTAGCTTGGTAGGAGTTAAGCCTTTAGAACGACTGATGTTTCCTTTCATGCATTGGAAAAATTATAAACAACAGTTGAATGAACTAGAAGAGTTAAATTAAGTATGGCTGATTTTTTGCAATGGGTGGTTCTCGCCTTGGTACAAGGGTTGACTGAATTCTTGCCCATTTCATCTTCAGCACATTTGATCTTGGCATCTAAGTTTGCTGGGTGGAAAGATCAGGGTTTGATCATGGATATTGCTGCCCATTTTGGTTCATTGCTTGCGGTGATGCTGTATTATAGACAAGACATCTTTAAACTTTTAAGTGGTCAAAACTGGCCGCTGTTCAGTCAATTATTGATGGGTAGTGTTCCAATTGCGGTGTTTGGATTTTTACTGGCAGGTTTCATTGAAGATAAGCTGCGTTCAGTGTGGGTCATTGCTGCTGCATCAGCTTTTTTTGGGGTATTGCTGTGGTTTGCTCAGAAGCTGGCTCAACAACAAAGTCTCAACTTTAAAAAATCTCTGTTAATTGGTTTGGCCCAATGCTTGGCATTAATCCCTGGCGCCTCTCGCTCAGGAGTGACCATGACTGCAGGAATGGCTTTGGGTTTAAGCAAAACAAATGCCGCAAAATTTTCTTTTTTATTGGCCATTCCTGCTATTTTGATGACCACTGCCTATGGG
>CALLLZ010000307.1 GCA_938008005.1 uncultured Marinicella sp.
CTACGCTATAGATTACGCGATCACATCGGGAAATGACGTTTTTTTAATAATGATTGCTCCAAATGCTCTATGAATTGTCTATAAAGTAAAGCCAGCTATCGATTAGCCAAACCGCATTCTTAGTGCGATGCTATATGAGTAATCAATCAAGTACATTTAATTGACGTTTGGTGTACAACCAAGCCAACACCGAACTGATCAAGACTATTGTCACTATTGCCCAAAAAATTGAATACAAACCATAATCTAATACTTCAATCAAAACATAAAAAGCCAATACTGGCAAAATCATTTGGCGCAGTATCCCTATAACAAGTGGGAATATAGGTTGCTTGATTGCTTGCAACACTGCATTAGAACAAAACAACATCATATAACCAAAAAAGGCAAAAGCATCCGCACGTAAATAATAAACACCCACCGTCACAATTTCTGAATTATCAGAAAATTGTGTTAGCATCAGGGGTGAGAGAAATATCATGGTGGGAATAAACACCAGCGAGATCAGCAAAGCAATTTTCAAAGATTTAATATATATTTCTTTAACCCTATCAACCCGCCCAGCTCCGTAGTTCTGCCCAACCAGTGCCATTACCGAAGCATTTAAACCCAAAGCCGGCATTAATAACAACTGCTCTATGCGAATACCCACCGAATAGCCTGCTACCGGATAATCACCAAATTGCGAAATAAAGTAAATGGTAATAAAACCACCAATGATAATGGTCAACATATTCATACTGGCTGGCATGATTTGTGCCAATAATTGCTTCCAATGATCAAAATTATAAGCCGGTTTAGACCAGACACCGATTTCATTCACCAACACCTTCCACAAGTAAAGAGATGAACCAACCTTTATAATCAGTGTTGACCAAGCCAAACCAGCCACACCAAAATCTAAAACAAAAATAAACAACGGGTTCAATAACCAGTTAACAAAAAAGCCAATAATCAAAACATTGCGATAACTGGTGGTATTTCCATGTGCAATCAGCGCACCAGCAAAACAACTGGTTAAATTAAAAAACACATTACCCCATAAAATGACAGCAGTATAATCCCAAGCCACCCCGACAATCAGAGCATCACTGCTGAGATAATTAAGTAAATCTTCAGCAAACAACAACCCCAATATTAAGATCACAGCAGATAAAAACCAAGTGATGCCGTGAGAACAATTAATCCACGCTATCACATTGGGCTTATTCTTTTTACCGACATCAGCAGCTACCATAGCCGATGTACCGCTTTGCAAGCCCATGCCCAACGCCAAGAATAAAGCGAAAACAATACTTGCAATAGATAAACCAGATAATGCCACATCCGAAATCTGCCCCGCAAACCAATTATCACTCAGGTTGTACAAAGTGTTGAAAACCATCCCCAAAGCAGCAGGAATACCAATGCGAATCATGTGTTTATAAATGGATCCTTGAGTCAGGTCTTTTTGTTCGGCAGTGGCTGTTCGCATTTAGTAGGGAGTGGATTTCTTAGGTAAATCATTGTATCAGACAACATTGAAAAACGCTTATTGTGTTATGTATGAATTTTTTAAATCAATATTCTGATGGTGACATTGTATTGTATAGTTTAGCTCAAACAATGATGTGACCTTTATCAATAATTTTAAGGGGGTTAGGACTGTTGAAATTTTGAAAGGCTTTATTGGTTCAAAACAATCACCTCACCAAAGTTGTGGACTTTGTATTTAAAATAAATCATGGCTCAAGAACTGCTTGGATCGACTCCAATAAGGCCTGATTTTCAGCAGTCCAGCTTTCATGGTAATTAAGTTTAGCCTGATTCAATAAACTCAAGGCCTCAACATGGTTATTTAAATGATTGAATGCTTTGGCCTTTATTTCTAAATAAGGATTGGGATGTGGGTCATATGACTCAATTTGACTGAGTATCTCCAAAGTTTTCTGAGGATTTTCTTTTAAATATATTTCTGCCAAGTGATTTTGGGCGTCAACAACCAATTTAATGTCATTTTGATGTTTAAATTCTTTAGTGACTTCGTTTAGCAAAGCAATGGCTTCAGCATCATGATTGATTAATTTATAATATCTAGCTAGATAATAATCCATATAAACTTGAAATCTTTCAAAACCTCTTTGCTTAATTATGGCTATTCGTTTATCCCATTCGGGTTTAAATTTAATGCCATCTTTCTTAGCCAGTAATAATTCAAAGGCAATGAAGGCATTATCTAATTGCATGGCATAATTATCTGTTTTTATTGCCAAATCTAATTGCCTATCTATTTGCTGCTGGGCAGAATCCCAATCAAATGCATTCATTAGTAGAATGGCATCATAATGCAAATAATGCATCATTGATAAGTCAGACTTTAAATCTCTGGCAATTTTACCCATTTTTTCATTAACTACTTTGGCTTCACTGAAATAACCACTTTGATTTAGAATAGCAACCAACGTTCCTAATCCTCGCGCCACTTCACTTTTATCACCGCTCAGCTCCATCAACTGTAAAGCCTGCTTTTTTAAAGCAATACTTTTATCCCATTCGTAACTTGAAATTGACATTTTTGACATTGAATTCAAAGCTAAAATTTGATACTCAACATTGCCAGCCAATTTTGCATAAGTTAATGATTGCTCAAACAAATGATACACATGGGGCTCATTGCTTTTAGGTAACAAAGCCTTTCCTTGGCCATAATAACTTTGTGCAAATAAACCTGGATTGAGCTGCTTATTAACACCAAGTACTGCATCCTGATAAGACTGCATTGCCTTTTGGGTCTCTCCCAAGGTGGTATATGCATCTGCTATTTGAAGTTTTATTTTTGCTTTCTTGACATCACTGATTGACAAATTACTGGCTTGGTATGTAGTTAGATCATTGATCAATTGCCTGTGTTCATTTTTATGATATTTAATCTTAGCGAAGCCTAATTCAATTTCAGTACCAATTATTTTATTGGCATGAGTAGACTTTAAGGTATTGAATTGAGCGAGGCTTTGGTCTAACTTTTTTTCGCTCAACAACATTTCTGCCAATACCAATCTGGCCTGATAAAAATCGCCTTGTTTTTCTAAAACTTGTTTTAAGAGTTGTTTTGCTTTGAGTAAATTACCCGTCTTTTTATAACCTAAAGCCTCGATTAAAAGCTCATTAGGCGAAAAATCTACACTTTTAAAAGAAAGATCATCATTTCTAATGGTATTGATATATTCGACTTTATCTTTAAGCACATCTGAAAGACTGTTCGCTAATATAATTTTTTTATCAACAGAACCCGTTTGGTTAGCCAACTCAAAAACCACCTCAAAAATATCACCTTTTTTAGTAATATTGGAGCTCATAACGACAATATCTTGATCAATTTGCCAATACTTTTCAATGGCTTGTTGTCTGTTATGATTACTATTATCGAAAATCATTTGACCTTCTGATTCTAAGTAATTGAAATTTAAGGCCAGTAATGATTCCATACCTTTTCTTTGGACAGGCGTTGTTGAGCTGTCTTCAAAAATGCTAGGTAGTATCAGTATTTTTTGATTTTCGGTAAGATTTTTCTTGTTTGGGATAGGTTGAGTCAATAATGACTTGCTTATCAAGGCCAATGCTGCCAAAAACAAAGCTGCCAGAACAATATACTTCATCCTGTTAGATTTTAACTCAGTTTGCGACACCAACTTTTGTGGTTTTTCAACCTTAATTAGACTTTCGAAGCTGATGCCTTTACCAAAATGGGTCAAAATAACTGAAGGCTCAGCTGGGTTGTCTTCCACATAACTTCTAAGTATTGAAATAAACTGGTTGATAGAGTTCTCGGTTATAACCCTACCCCAAACTTGTTCCATAAGTTTTTGTTTTGAGTGAATCGCTTTAGGATGATCAAGCAGATAATTCAATAGCTTCTTTTGAATATTAGTTAATTTAATTTCTTGATCATTTTTAAAAATTATTCCATTTAAATAATCATATTTAATATTTTCAAACTGATAAAACATACTTTCAACACGATTATGCAAGGCGTATAGAAAGAATGATGATAACTTAAGCTACAAACAATATCCAATAAATTGTCTTGCCGGTTTCAGACCAACAACTTCAAATTTGTTGTCTTAATTTTTTAGCAAGACCTTAATTTTTAGAAATCCTAGAAATAACTTTTTGGCTGCTTACATCATTCACTGTTTATCTAAGCGGTATTTAACTTCATAGGCCATAAGATTATTCTTAAGCTAAAGAAAAAAGCAGAAGTTTATTTGATGGAATATAATTAACCACCAAGGACGGTAAAAACCGCCCTTGGTAATTATTATTAACCCGGTTGATCTTACTGTAAAACCACCAGCATTTTAATTTGTCCAGTTTCTTGGTCAAACGACCCCAATGCTTTACCAATAACACTGCCATTCGGGGCATCCGTATCGGCTCGCATGGCATGACCTGCCAACAAAGAAGTGGTCAATAAATCACCCGGTGAGATCGGGCCATTTTCACCACTGACTTTAACAGGGATAATTCCCACCACTGCCAATGGAATATTGGCATCATGATCTAAATCATCCTTCATACCACCAATGAATGCCGGTTTGGTTGAATAAACACCAGCCACGCTTTGTTGATAAGGCATGGTGCTTTTAACCAATTCACCACTGCTGCCAATAACCAAGACATCTGCAGGTTCCAAACCTTTTCTCGCAGGCAACATTTCAGCGAAATCGGCTGCTGGTGATGTAAAACTACCATCTGCAGTCACATTACCAGAGTTGTCGACTTGAAATACTTTATTTACAGGTGAAGTGTCCCATCCTTCAATGATGTTACCACCACTTTCAGCTCTTAATCCCACACCATTACCTGAATTGATAGCCCATACTGCACCCCGAGCAGTCGATGAGGCAATTTGCCCCAATACGCCAGCAGTTGTATTGGGCCCACCAGTACCCCAAACACCATAACCACCTGAACCATTGTTCTGGCCTTTAACACCCGCACCTGAGGCATTGGCATTGGTTAATAAACCAAACACACCTATGGCATTACTATTGGTTGAATCAGCTTCTCCTCTAACTCCTTGACCATTACCTGTGGTGGTGGTAGCTATACCTTCTAACCCTCTACCACTGGATGATGACGGGTTGATACCGGTTATGGCTGCTGAATTGGAACCACCTGCATTGCCATCAACGATCGCACCGGGAACTAAGCCCATTGCATAGGGTACCGCGTTGATCGGTTGTCTTGGTGACAGGGTTTCATAAGAACCAGTACTGGCACCGTCTCTAACTGCCACTTCTAACCAATATTGATCGCCCATAAACACGGGGTGACCAAAGTCAATTTCAACGCTAAAAACCCCATCTGTTACGGTGACATCATTCAAAGTAACCATATCTTCTTCCGTACCTGCAGTCGCCACATCAAAAAGATAAAACTCTAAATCAAATACACCATTGGCGGGTACACCACCGGCATTGAGTTCTCCTTGATAATTAAATTCACTGCCTTGGTTAGCTCCAAATACTGAGCCAGCAACGACTAATCCTGCTGTCAAAGCAGCTATTTTAAAAATTTTCATACATACACTCCTGTTAAATTGATTCAAAACCATTGATAAAGATGGCATCGTTAGATCCGCCAGCCCAAAAACCACCGCTTAAACTGAAGTTAGCGCTGCTGGAATTTGTACCAGCATCACTTTGGGCTACGGTACCAGTTAGTGAAAAATTGCTGCTACTGCTGACAATACCACCAGAATTGATACTGTATTTTTCAATTGAATAACTCCCTCCTGAGAAGGCAGCATTCGGCATACTACCAAGCAGCAACAAATTGATTAAGGCCACTGCACCTTTATTTTTTGACTTTACTTTCATCGTAAATTTTCCCTCCTATATTGTTTAAAATTTGAATATTAGTAAAAACAACAGCACTAAGTTCTGAAAAAGTTCTGAAAAAGTTCTGATGTTTTTATAAACTTAGTACAAATTGCAACTATCTAATGCTGAACTGAAAATTGAAACTCGTGAATTACTAAATTCAAATTACTTACCCAATCACAAAGAACCAGTGCATTTTTTTCTTTACTTTCGACATAAAACTCCACTCCTAATAAGTGTGAATACTAATTAAAATTCAGTCATCACATCACTTGTTATCTTCAGTGCGCCCGGATAACTTAATGACTACAATCTAAATAAAATCACTCAAAAATGTTACTGAATACTTCTGAAAAATTCTGAACATTTCTGGCTTTGAAGGTTAAACACAGCCAGGAAGTGTTGTGTATCAACCAATTGATGCGAATCATGAATGTATAGGAATTAAATGTTTAGAAGAGTCTACTGAATCAAATAACTAAGCAAGCTATGTTCTCTTATGGAAGCCTGTAAGCAATAAATAAGGTTTTAACTAATGAAGTTTAGCGTTTAGGTTAAGCACTTAATGGTGCACAAAAAAAGCCTGACATTTGTCAGGCTTTAATCGGACTATTTAATCAGTTTTCTTTTGGCTGATATATTATTCGCCACCATCATCTGATTCGGTGTCGTCATCTTTTGAATCTTTCTTCGATTTAAACAAACCTTGTAACAAATCTTTTTTGAGCTTATCTTTTTTGGCTCGCTTCTTTTGTTTTTCGGTCATTTCAGGCTCGGCTTCTCCTTGCCCTGATTCATCAGGTGATCCGGTGTTATTGTCAGCACCCGCCTCATTTTTATCTTTTTGACTACCCAATAACTTACCCAATAGTTCATCTTTCAATTCTTCTTTCTTTTGATCTATTTTCTCTTTTTGAGTGGCCAAAATTAACTTGGCAATATCAATTGAAATCTCAGGCTCTAGTAAACTACCTTTAAGCGTTACCGGAATTCTTAAGTTAATCAATTTTTCAAAGTTTTTATCTAACACCCCTTCAGGTATATTGGTTAACATCGGCTGAATGGAGCCTTTGATGGTTTGTTGGTCTAAGTCAATTTCAACATCACCCTTCATATCGAAATAAGGTGAGTTCAATTTCAAGGTATTGGTTTTTAACACACCTTGATTGATATCAGCTTGTATTTCCATCAAGCCAAATTCGGTTTTGAGTTCTGAATTTGACTTCACTGCATCTGTTTTATTTAACAGACTTAAGCTTTGTTGCATAATTTGAAATACATCGATGCCTACGATGTCTCCATCAGTTAATTTATAAGAAATACTGCCATTGGTTGTCTTTAAAGGACTTTCAGCAAAAGGCTCATCAATATTTATATCAGCATTCAGTTGCCCTAACCCAGTTAAATAATCTGTGCCCATTAAATCAGTCAACAAACTACCTGCCTGAAAATCCTTCATGCTGTGAGTTAATTTAACTTTTTGGGTTCTGCTTTCAGGTCTGAATTGCACTTCTGTTTTAATTAAACCCTGGTAAAAGTCAGCTTGTAATGGCTCGATAGTGATGTTCTTTCCATTGGTTTTAATTTTTAGCGTTATATCG